>SLQN01000449.1 GCA_007131465.1 Paracoccaceae bacterium | reverse complement strand
GCGTCGCTGGTGCTGTCGCCCAAGCATGATGCCGCGATCAAGCATATCGAGTTTGTGGGGCTGGCCCCGGACCGGGTGCTGGTTGTGCTGGTCTTTGCCGATGGCCATGTCGAGAATCGCATCTTCACGCCGCCGCGTGGCATGACGCCTTCGGCCATGCGTGAGGCCGCGAATTTCCTCAATTCCATGATCGAGGGCGCGACGGTCCCGCAGTTGATGGCACGGTTCCGGGCCGAGATCTCGCGCAACCGGCGCGAGATCGATACGCTTGCCGCGACGCTGGTGGAACAGGGGCTGGCTGTATGGGATCAGGATGGCAGCGCTGAGGCGCGGCTGATCGTGCGGGGCCGCGCGAATCTGCTTGACGAGGGCGCGCCCCTTGAAGATATCGAGCGTATCCGCACCCTGTTCGATGATCTGGAGCGCAAGCGCGACATTACCGAGTTTCTGGAACTGACCGAACGCGGCGAAGGGGTGCGTATTTTCATCGGGGCGGAAAACCGTCTTTTTTCGCTGACGGGTTCAACTCTGGTGGTTTCTCCTTATATGAACGCGGACCGGAAGATCATTGGCGCGGTTGGCGTGATCGGCCCGACGCGGCTGAATTACGGGCGGATCGTGCCGATCGTGGATTACACGGCGCAGCTTGTCGGGCGGATGCTGGCAGACCGGCGCGCTGAATGAAGGAAGAAGGAAAGAGAATGGCCGAAGCAAAGCCGACCCACGCGCAGGACAGTGACGCAGAGAACCCGTTTGCGGCGCAGGACCGTGCGCCGTCCGAGGGGCACGGAGCGCCGCAGGATGACCTGTTGCTGGAACTGGAAGCACAGGTGGCTGCCGCGCTGGCCGAGCGCGACGAGATGCGCGACCGCATGATGCGCGCGCTGGCCGATGCCGAGAACAGCCGCAAGCGCGCCGAGAAGGACCGCCGCGACGCGCAGCTTTACGGCGGCGCGCGGATCGCACGCGACATGCTGCCCGTGCATGACAACCTGTCCCGCGCGCTGTGCGCGGCCACGGACGAAGCCCGCGCCGCTGCTGCCGGGCTTGTTGAGGGGGTCGAATTGACCCTGCGCGAACTGACCAACATTCTGGGCAAGCACGGGGTGGTGCGCATTTCGCCTGCCGCCGGGGAGATGTTCGACCCGCATCTGCATCAGGCGATGTTCGAGGCCCCCGTGCCCGGCACGAAGGCAGGCGAGATCATTCAGGTGATGGCGGACGGGTTCATGCTGCATGACCAGTTATTGCGCCCGGCGCATGTCGGGGTGTCTTCGACGCCTGCCGGGTGATCGGATATTTTTGCCGGGATAAAGATCAGGGCGTGGTCAGGGCCTTGAGCGCGTAGAGCGCGTCGAGGGCTTCGCGCGGGGTCAGGTCGTCAGGGTTGATCTTGGCCAGCTTTTCCAGCGCCGGGCTTGGTTTTGGCGGGGCCGGGCGCGCGGCAGAAAACAGCGGCAGATCGTCGATCAGCGCCCTGGGCGATGTGCCTGCGGCGCTGTTTTCCAGCGCGCTGAGCACTTCGCGGGCGCGCGCGATGACAGTGTCGGGCAGGCCCGCGAGCCGGGCGACCTGCACGCCGTAGCTGCGATCTGCCGCGCCGCGCCGCACTTCGTGCAGGAAGACGACCTCGCCCTCCCATTCCTTCACTGCGACCGTGGCGTTTTCGACACCTTGCAGCCGCCCGGCAAGGGCGGTCATTTCGTGGTAATGCGTGGCGAACAGGGCGCGGGTGCGGTTCACGTCGTGCAGATGTTCCAGTGTCGCCCAGGCGATGGACAGCCCGTCATAAGTGGCCGTGCCGCGCCCGATTTCATCGAGGATCACCAGCGCGCGGTCGTCCGCCTGATTGAGGATGGCGGCGGTTTCGACCATTTCCACCATGAAAGTGGAGCGCCCGCGCGCCAGATCATCAGACGCGCCCACACGGCTGAAAACCTGACTGACCAGCCCGATATGTGCCGCGCGCGCGGGCACATGCGCACCCATCTGCGCCAAGATGGCAATCAGCGCGTTCTGGCGCAGGAAGGTCGATTTGCCTGCCATGTTGGGGCCGGTCAGCAGCCAGATGGCGGGGTGGTCGCTGGCCGAGAGGTCGCAGTCATTGGCGATGAAGGGCTGGCCGGTGCGTTTCAATGCGGCTTCGACAACCGGGTGGCGGCCGCCGGTTATCGCAAAGGCGCGCGAGCTGTCGAGCGTGGGCGCGGACCAGTTTTCGGTCTGTGCAATCTCGGCCAGGGCTGCGGCAAGGTCGATCTCGGCCAGCGCGCGCGCGGTCTGGGACAGGGCGGCGGCGTGGTCCAGAATGGCCGCGCGCAGGTCTTCGAACAGGCGCTTCTCGATCTCCAGCGCGCGCGACCCTGCGTTGAGGATGCGGGTTTCCATTTCTGACAGGTCCGTCGTGGTGAAGCGGACCTGATTGGCGGTGGTCTGGCGGTGGATGTAGCGGTCGGTGCGGGCGTGCATGGTGCTCGCATGGGTGGCGGTCACTTCGATGAAATAGCCCAGCACGTTGTTGTGCTTGATCTTGAGCGCGGCAATCCCGGTGTCCTGCGCATAGTCTGCCTGCATGGTGGCGATGACCGAGCGGCCTTCGTCGCGCAGCTTGCGGGCGTCATCCAGGCCCGCGTCATGGCCGGGCGCGATGAAGCCCCCATCGCGGGCCAGAAGCGGGGGCTCGGCGACAAGCGCATCATCAAGTTTTGCCAAAAGCGCGTCATGGCCGGTGAGGGCGGTCTGCGCGTCTTGCAGAAGGGGTGGGGGGTCGGTCGGGACCATGCGTGCGGCGATGGTCTGCGCCTGCGTGAGGCCTGAGCGGATCGCGGCCATGTCGCGCGGGCCTGCGCGGTCGAGCGCGAGACGCGAAAGCGCGCGGTCAAGGTCGGGCACAGCCTTGAGGGCGGCGCGCAGATCGGTGCGCAGGCGGGTATGTTCGCGCAGGAAGGTGACGGCGTGCTGGCGGGCAAGGATGGTATCGAGGCGGCGCGAGGGGGATGACAGGCGACGCTCCAGCAGCCGCGCGCCGGCGGCGGTGGTGGTGCGGTCGATGCTGTGGAGAAGCGCGCCGTCCCGCGCGCCGCTGAGGGATTGGGTGAGTTCGAGATTGCGCCGGGTGGCTGCGTCGATCTGGACCAGATCCTCGGCCCCTTCGCGCTGGGGCGGGTGCAGGAGCGGGAGCTTGCCGCGCTGGGTCAGGTCGAGGTAGTCCACCAGCGCGCCAAGGGCGGCGCGTTCGGCGCGGGAAAACTGGCCGAACCCGTCGAGCGACGCGACCTTGTAGAGCGCGCAGAGCCTTGTATCCGCCGCCTGACTGTCGAAACTGGCAGGCGCGAGGCCCGTCAGCGCGATGCCCATGTCTTCGGCGATGGGGCGGATATCTTCGGCGCGCGCGTCGCTGACCAGAAGTTCGCGCGGGGAGAGGCGGGCGAGTTCGGGGCCAAGCCGGGTGCGCGAGCAGGGCTGCACACGGACCTGACCGGTGGAGATATCGGCGAAGGCCAGCGCGCCTGTTTCGCGCAATTCGGCATAAGCGGCGAGGTAGTTGTGCCGCCGCGCATCCAGAAGCGCATCCTCGGTCAGCGTGCCGGGGGTGACAAGGCGGACCACATCGCGGTTGACCACGGCCTTGTAGCCGCGTTTTTTGGCGGCTTCGGGGGTTTCCATCTGCTCGGCGATTGCGACGCGAAAGCCCTTGCGGATCAGCGTCAGCAGATAGCCTTCGGCGGCGTGATGGGGCACGCCGCACATGGCGATGTCTTCGCCCAGATGCTTGCCGCGTTTGGTCAGCGCGATGTCGAGGGCGCTCGCGGCGGCCACGGCATCGTCGAAGAACAACTCGTAAAAATCGCCCATGCGGTAGAACAGCAGCGCATCGGGGTGCTGGGCCTTCACATCCAGATACTGGGCCATCATGGGGGTGGGGGCGTCGGTCACCTTGTGCGTCTTCCTGCTGCGATGTCGCGCGAAACTAGCGAAAGGCGCGGGCGGGGGGAAGGGGGCGTTGCCCCCTCTTGGCCCTTCGGGCCAATTGACCCCGCGGATATTTGGGCCAGGATGAATGGGGAAGGGGTCTGCGGAATGGTCGCGGCGCGTTATCGTGGCAGCGCTGTGCCGGGTGCGGCGTCACGCGGCTGCGCGATCCCGGGAGGGGGTGTCCGATCTGTGCGATGCGCTGCCGGATCAGGGTGTCTCGACAGATGAATTATCGGGCATCAGCGGCCTTGCAGATGGCAGTTGAAAGCGGCGATGACCGATCTGG
>SLQN01000032.1 GCA_007131465.1 Paracoccaceae bacterium | reverse complement strand
TGCGCAAGAACTCAGTGTCGAGCGTTTGGCCGTCCTGCTAGGGATTGCCCCGGATGAGCTGGTAGTTACGCCTGACGGAAACCTGCCGGAACCGATTGACCTTCCGCGCGATATTGTCTGGCAGGATCATTTGGCTCGACGCCCGGATGTGCGTGCGGCATGGCTCCGGTTGCAAGCCGCCGAGCAAGATGAGTTATTTGCGACTCGTGCGCGTCTTCCTATGCTGCAATTGGTTGCGCAGGCCAGAACACAGGAGGAGCAGCCGGGCGATTTGTTTGACGAAGTGACCGGCGATGCGCTTGTGCAGGTAAGCTTTCCGCTTTTCGATGGCGGGCGGTTACGGGCAGAATCAAGGCGTATCGAAGCGGTGGCGAATGAACGCTTGCAGACATATCGCGAGACAGAGTTGCAAGCATTGCGCGAGATTCGGGAAGCCTTGCTGCAGGATGCGGCACAGGCGGAAACGATTGCACGTCTGGCAGATGAGCTGGCGGCAGCACGCCGCACCTTGGAGCTTTCGCGTGAACGCTATCGTAATGGGTTGGTGGCGTATTTGAATGTATTGGCTGCTCAGCAGCGGGTGCAGCAACTCGAACGCGGATTGCTGCGGGCGCACCGCCAGCGGTTGGTGTATCAGTTGCAGTTTGCGCGCGCGACGGCAGGGGGGAGGCATTGATTATGAAAAAGATTGTTGGGTGGGCAGGGCGGTACGTGTTACCGGTGCTGCTTTTGCTTGGTGCATTTTATGGTTCGCGTCGGTTGGTTGCTTCGCGTCCGGAGGCCATGCGGCAGCCGGCACAGGATCGGGTAATGCCGGTGGAGGTGGTTCTTCCGGTGCGAACCAATCATACGGTGATGGTTGAGGCCATGGGCCATGTCGTTCCTGCCAGTGGTGTGGACGTGCGTGCGCAAGTTGGGGGGCGGGTGACGACGCTACATGCCGATTTTGAGGTGGGTGGGCGCATTCCTGCGGATGCGGTTCTGGGATCAATCGAGCGCGAGGATTACGAGGCAGCCTTGATTGAAGCGGAAAGCGCCTATGCGCAGAGTGTGTTGGCAGAAGCGATGGAATTGCAGCGGCAAGCCATTGCCAAAGAGGAGCTGCAACAAGAGGGGGTGGTGTTGCCCGATGGTCCGGGGCGTTCCATTGCGATGCGCGAACCGCAGGTGGAGGCTGCACGACGGAGCCGTGCCGCCGCCGCTGCTGCCGTTGAACGGGCGCGCCGGAATCTGGCGCGTACGGATATCAGTGTGCCGTTCGATGCGGTCGTGCTGCGCAAATCGGTGGATGCTGGCAGCGTGCTGGCTCCGCAAGCGGTGCTCGGGGAAGTTGCCGCGTTAGATCGATTCCATGTCGAGGCGGTGCTGCCGCAAAAATCCTTTCAATGGCTGCCAGCGGTGGATGCCGAAGGACGGTTTGCTGGTCGGCCCGAAGTTCAGGTGGGCATCGCACAGGGCGCTACCACCACTTGGCGGACGGGGTATTTGTCGCGTTTGATCGGCGATATGCGCGGAAATATGGCACGCATTCTTGTTGTGGTGGAGAATCCGTTGGATACGAGCGAAGCGCCCTTGTTGCTGGGGTCGTATGTGACTATACGGATTCCGGGGATCGAACTTGCTGATGTGTGGGCCATACCACGACGGGCATTGCGCGAAGATGGGGCCGTGTTGCTGGCCGATGATCATGACCGGTTGGTGATACGGCATCCCGACGTTGCGCGAACAACGCCTGCGTTTGCGCTGATACGTAATGGATTGGAAGCCGAGGATCGTGTCATTACCACAGCGCTTTCGGCGTCTGTCCCCGACATGCAACTGCGGATCGTGTCTTCTGCGGAGGATGACCATGAGTAAGGCGCCCCGGAAGGCGCGTGGCCTGATTGCGCGCATGGCCCACAACTCGGTGGCGGCCAATTTGCTGATGCTGGTTTTTCTACTGGGTGGATTTGCGATGATTCCGCGGATTCGTCAGGAGGTCTTTCCTGAATTTGATTTGGATGTTGTGACGGTACGGACGGTCTATCCGGGAGCATCTCCTGTTGATGTGGAGGAAGGTATTCTGTTGGCGGTGGAAGAGGCGATCCGAGGTGTTGATGGCATTGATCGCATTACCTCCACTGCGAATGAAGGGGTGGGCACCGTCACGGCCGAACTGCAACTTTCGGCGGATGGCAATCAGGTGTTGCAGGACATCAAGAGTGCGGTCGATCGGATTGTGACCTTTCCGCTTGATGCTGAGCGCCCGATTGTTCAACTGTTGCAGACGCGCAGCCTCGTTTTGAATGTGCTAATCTATGGCGATCTGACGGAGCAGGAGTTAAAGCATTTGAGTGAGGTGGCGCGTGATGAGCTTTTGCTGGATCCGGCTATTTCTACCATTGAGGTTGGGGGGCTGCCTCCCGTTGAACTGGCCATAGAAATTCCGCAGGAAACGCTACGCATGAAGGGATTGGATATTCTAGCGGCGGCGCGCATTCTGGGCCAGGCATCACAGGATCTGGCGGGTGGTGGAATTCGCGCGGATACCGGTGAGGTGTTGTTGCGATTGAGCGACCGGCGCGATACGGCCGAAGAATTTCGCGCGATTCCCTTGGTTACGACGGCGGGAGGGGTCGTGTGGCGGGTTGGCGATCTGGCGACGGTGATCGATGGGTTCCAGGAAACCGATGAGGAGTTGTATTATAACGGAGCACGAGCTGTCAGCTTGCAGGTGTATCGTACAGGCGAAGAGAAGCCACTCGATATCAGTGCGGCGGGCTGGCGTTTTGTGGAGCAGTTCCGCCAACGTTTGCCGGAAGGTGTTGATATCACGGTTGTGGGAGACCGCTCGGAAGTCTATCGCGAACGCGTAGATCTGCTTCTGCGTAACGCTTTGCTGGGGCTTGTATTGGTGATGATCATTCTGGGACTCTTTTTGGAAATCCGTCTGGCTTTCTGGGTTATGATGGGTATCCCGATTTCCTTTTTGGGTAGCTTGCTCTTTTTACCGCAAGCGGATGTTTCAATAAACATGATTTCGCTGTTTGCGTTCATTATCTCGCTCGGTATCGTGGTGGACGATGCCGTGGTGGTCGGGGAAAACATCTATCACATGCGCGAGAAGGGGCTGTCGTATCTGGATGCAGCCATCGAGGGGGCACGGCAAATGGCCATTCCGGTGATTCTCTCGATTATGACGAATATTACCGCCGTATTGCCGTTGCTTTTCGTTCCGGGCGCGCAGGGCAAAATCTGGCGTAACGTTCCATTGATCATGGGGTTGGTGTTTCTGATCTCACTGGTAGAGGCCTTGTTTATTTTGCCGGCACACTTGGCCCACCAGAAAAAAGAGCGCAAAACAGGATTCTGGCATCTAATGGATGCCCCGGAACGCTTTTTCAGTAAAGGGCTGGAATGGTTTATTGCGCGGATGTATACCCCGGTTTTGCGAGGTGCGCTGGCTTTTAAGTATCTGACGCTTGCGATTGGTATTGCCGCGCTGGTGCTGACGATTGGCTATCTTCGTGGTGGACGGATGCGGTTCATGTTTTTTCCGCAAGTTGAGTCCGATCGTGTTGCGGCTTCGGCTGTGCTGCCGTTCGGGGCACCTGTTGAGGCCTCCCGTGCCGTCGAGCGCACGCTAAAGGATACCGCACAGGGAATTCTGGAAGAGTTGGGTGGTGCACGGGTTGTGCGCGGTATCGAATCGTCTGTCGGGCGCCACTTGGATGGTGGCGGTCCTTTCTCGGGAGGTGGACAATCCGGCAGTCATCTGGTGGCTGTTGCGGTATATTTAGAGCCGTTGGATGTACGCAAATTTTCGGCGGCGGAGTTCACCCGTCGCTGGCGCCAAGCGACAGGTGACCTTCCCGGGGTAGAGTCGCTGAATTTCAGGTTTACGATCGGTCCGGCGTCTCGGATGCCGATTGACGTGCAGTTGAGTCATCGCGATCCAGAGATCATTGAGGCCGCCGCACGTGATGTGGTAGAGGCCTTGGGGGATTTTACGGGTGTGATCGATATTGATAGTGGCATTGCCAGCGGGAAGCCACAGATCGAGTTTCGCGTACGGGAAGTGGCGCGGCTACGCGGTTTGACATCCTCGGAGGTCGGACGACAAGTGCGCTCGGCGTTCTTTGGCGCAGAGGTTGCCCGACAGCAGCGTGGCCGGGATGAAATACGGATCATGGTGCGGTTGCCGGCTGCTGAGCGGGCGACGGAAGAAGCTTTGGAACGCTTGATCCTGCGTTTGCCGGATGGAGGCGAAATGGCGTTTGCGGATGCCGTGACGGTTGAACGTG
>SLQN01000229.1 GCA_007131465.1 Paracoccaceae bacterium | reverse complement strand
TGCCGAACCTGCCCAAGGATGCGGCCTCGGTCGCGGGAACGGCGAATGTGAATTCACGCAGCTATTCGGGCCGTCAGGGCGGCGGTGAAGGGCAGAAACACCACCTGCGTCAGTATTGCCGCGCGATCGATGCTGCCATGCGCCCGATGCTTGCGGGGCGGCACGAGCCGCTGATCCTGGCCGCGACAGAGCCGCTCTTGTCGATGTATCGCTCGATCAACAGCTACCCGCATCTGGCCGAGTCTGCGATCTCTACCAGCCCGGTGCATATTGCCGCCCATGATCTGGGGACCGAGGCGCGCAAGGTGGTGGATGAGGTCAACGCGGCCTCGGTTGCGGCTTTTGGCGATCTGTATGCTGCGCGCGAGAATGATGGCCGCGCCACGACGCAGGTGGCGCGCGCGGCGCGGGCCGCGACCTTCGGGGCCGTCGATACGCTGTTGGTGGACATGGACTGCGTTCTGCCCGGTGTTGTCGATGATGAGACTGGCGAAATCACCTTCGACAAGGATGAAAGCGCGGTCACCTATGGCGTGATCGACGAGATCGCGGGCCGCGTGATTGCCAGTGGCGGCACGGTTATCGCCGTGCGCCGCACTGACATCCCGCAAGAGGCCGAACTGGCCGCCGTGCTGCGCTACGCGATCTGACGCTCGTCGCTTGCTGACGCTACAGGACCCCGGCCCTCGCGCCGGGGTTTCTCATGCGTCCTTGTCCATGGGCTTGGGCTGGTCATCATAGCGCGTGTCGAGAATGCGCTGGCTGTCGCCATCGGGGTCGTCATACATGCCCCGGCGCAGCGTCCACAGAAAGGCAACCAGCCCCAACAGGCCCAGAAACAGGGAAACCGGTATCAGCAGTGCCAGAACTTCCATTCTCTTTTCCTATTTCAGCCGCAGCGCATTCAGCGTGACCGAGATTGACGAGATCGACATCACCAGCGCGGCCCAGAGCGGCGTGGCAAAGCCAAAGAGCGCGATGGGCACGAAGATGGCATTATAGATCCCGGATTGCCACAGGTTTTCGCGGATGCGTTTCATTGCGGTGTTTGACAGCCGCAGCGCATCCGCCACAGGTGACAGGTCGCGCCCCAGAAGCACCATGTCGGACGCCGCGCGCGCCGCGTCCAGCGCCGAGGCCGGCGAGATCGAGACATGCGCCGCCGAAAGCGCCACCGTGTCGTTCAGCCCGTCGCCCACCATAAGCACCTTGCGGCCCTGCGCGTGCAGATCGGCAATCGCGGCGGCCTTGTCGGCAGGCAGCGCGCCCGCCTGCCAGTCGGCAATGCCAAGGCGCTGCGCCAGATCAGCCACGGCAGCAGGCACATCGCCCGAAATCAGCCGCACGTCCTTTCCCTGCGCCTGAAGCGCCTGCACGACCTCGGCCGCGCCGGGGCGCAACTGGTCGGCAAAGGTGAAAGCCTGCGTCGTCGCACCAATCCCCAGATAGGCCGCCGTGACGCTGCGCGCCTCCGCGCCCACCCATTCGGCCCGGCCCAGCCGCACGCGCTGGCCCTGCCACTGCCCCTCGATGCCGTAGCCCGCTGCTTCGGCAATCGCATCCACATCAGCAGGCGCAACGCCACGGTCGCGCAGCGCGCGGGCAAGCGCCTGGGCGAGCGGATGGCCGGACGCTTCGGCCAGCGCCAGCGCGACCGCGCCCACCGCTTGCGGGTGCTGGTCCAGATTTGTGGGAACAGGCGTGCCCATCGTCAGCGTGCCGGTCTTGTCGAAGATGACCGTGTCCACCTCGGCCAACCGTTCCAGCGCCGTGCCGTCCTTGATGAGAAGCCCCTTGCGAAACAGCTTGCCGCTGGCCGCTGTCACCACGGCAGGCACGGCCAGACCCAGCGCGCAAGGGCAGGTGATGATCAGGCTGGCCACGGCAATGTTCATCGACAACCGCAGATCGCCGCCCGACAGATACATCCAGACCACGAAGGCCCCCAGCGCGAGGATCGGGATGGTCGGTGCATAGGCGCTGGCGGCGCGTTCGGCGATTGTGGTGTAGCGCATGCGCGCCGATTCCGCATTGGCCACCAGATCGGCCATGCGGTGGAGCGAACTGTCCTTCCCAGCCGCCGTGACGCGCACCTGCAACGGGCCGGTCAGGTTGACCTCGCCCGCGCTCACGACATGCCCGGGGGCGGCAAAGACCGGCAGCGTCTCGCCGGTCAGCAGCGCGCGGTCGATCTCGGACTGGCCTTGCGTCACGACCCCGTCCACGGGCACACGCCCGCCGGGGCGCACCAGCACCACATCGCCGACAGTCAGATCAGCCACCGACACTGTCGCCTCTGCCCCGTCCCGCAGCCGGATCGCGCGCGGTACTTCCAGCGCCGCCAGTTCCTGCGCGGCAGACCGGGCCACCGCGCGGGCGCGGAAATCCAGATAGCGCCCGACCAGCAGGAAGAAGATCAGCATCACCACCGCTTCGAAATAGGCGTGTTCGCCGGACAGCAGTGCCTCGTAGAGCGAGATGAACAGCGTCAGAAGGATGGCGAAGGAGATCGGGCCATCCATGTCCATCCGCCCCGCGCGCGCCGCCTTCCACGCATTGCGAAAGAAGGGCTGGCCCGCGAAAGCCACAGTCGGAATGGCAATCATCGCGGAAATCAGGTGGAACAGATCGCGCGTCGGTCCTTCGGCGCCCGCCCAGACCGCGACCGACAGCAGCATGACATTCATCATCGCAAAGCCGGATACGCCAATGCGCATCAACAGGTCGCGGCCCTGTTTCTCGGTCTGCGTGAGCGACAGGGTTCCGGCATCCATCTCATGGGCCTCATAGCCCATCCGCTCCAGCCGCCGGATGACATCCTGCGCCACTATCCCGGCCTGCGCATCCACGCTCAGGCGCTTGAGCGTCAGATTCAGCCGTGCGGAATTGACCCCCTCCATCTGCGCCAGATCGCGTTCAATGGTGGAGATGCAGCCCGCGCAATGGACGCCCGGCACGGACAGCAAGAGCCGCGCGCCGGGCAGGGGCGCACGCGCCGCCAGGGCCTCGGCCGCGGGGGCGGCATCACAGGCCGGACAGGCAGAGGGGCGCGCAGTGGCCAGCGACATCAGCGTATTCTAGCGCAGGTGCAGGACGACGCGCTGGCGGAATTCCGTGCCATCAGCAGCCACGGCATGCAGGCGGATGTTCCAGTTGCCGCGGTCCAGATCGACTGGCGCGCGATAGGCCCCGTCGATGAAGCGGAAGTCAGGCGTCTGATCCGCGCGCACATCGGTGGCCGCGCCCAGCACGGCATCCAGATGCGCCGCGCGCACTGGCTGGCCGTCTGGGTCCGTGATCGACAGCGTCAGAATGCCATCTTCGTGCCGCGCCCGCACATCCCAGCCCAGTGCAAGTTGTTCGGCCAGTTCCTCATTGAAATTCTGGCTGGCGACAAAGCTGTTATCCACCTCCAGCCCCGGAAAGGTGCTGACGGCATTATAGGCCAGTGTCAGGTTCGCGGCCAGAATCACGCCGAATGACGACACGGAAATGATCAGGACTTTCCGCCCCGTCATCCGAAACCCCGTTTTCTGGTCCTGTGTCATTGGTTCCTCCCGTTGAAGACCGTATCTGAATATACCCGTTCGGTTTCGCCGACGATAGAGGCCCATATCCGCACGGGGCTGCTGTCGGCGGTGTTCGACGCTGTGCCCGGCGGGGCCGTCAGGTAGACGCGCAACAGCGCCTGCTCATCCGGCGCGACAGTGACGCGCGTTCCCTCTTCGCCCTCGATCGACAGGGTCAGGTCCGGATTCTCGGTGATCGAGAGCATGAAGTCGCGCGGCGCGCCATGCATGTTGCGCAAGCGCACATCATAGATATTGCGGACGGTCCCGTCCGACAGCACGATATGCGTCGGGTTGCGCACGGGTGCGACGCTCATGTCCAGATCAGCGCGGATGAACAGCGCCACCACCAGCGCGAGCCCGACCCCGGCCCAAAGCACGGTGTAAAGAATGGTGCGCGGGCGCAGGATGTGTTTCCAGACCGATTTCGGATGTTTGCCCGACAACTCGGCCTCCTGATCGGACAGCGCCATATAGGCCACCAGCCCGCGCGGCTTGCCGATCCGGTCCATCACCTCGTCACAGGCATCGATGCACAACCCGCAGGTGATGCATTCCATCTGCTGGCCGTTGCGGATGTCGATACCCATGGGGCAGACATTGACGCAGGCCATGCAGTCGATGCAATCGCCCTGACCCGGGTCCAACTCGCCTTTCTTCAGCTTGCCACGCGGCTCGCCGCGCCAGTGACGATAGTCGATGGTGATCGTATCTTCGTCCAT
>SLQN01000109.1 GCA_007131465.1 Paracoccaceae bacterium | reverse complement strand
CCCGCAACCTGGGCGGATGTCGAAGCAGCCTCGATCGCAATCCTGGAATCGGGCGCGGCCCCGTGCGGTTTCACCACGTCCTGGCCAAGCTGGGTCATGCTGGAAAACTTCAGCGCATGGCACAATCTGCCGCTGGGCACGCTGGCCAACGGCTTTGAAGGCTTCGAGACTGAATTCGTCTTCAACAACGAACACGTCGCGCGCCATTGGGACAACCTGAAAGCCTGGCAGGATGCAGGTGCATTCCGCTGGGGTGGCCCCGGGCCCGGCCCTGATGCCTTCCCGGCCTTCTATGCAGCCGACTGCGCGATTGTCTTCGGGTCTTCGGCCAGCCGCGCGGGCGTTCTGCGCAATGCCGATTTCAATGTGGGCTTCGGCTTTCAGCCCCATTATGACGATATCGACGGCGCGCCCCAGAACACCATCATCGGGGGTGCAACTCTCTGGGTTCTGACCGGCCACACGGACGAGGAATACGAGGGCGTTGCACGCTTCTTCGAATACGTGTCCGACCCTGCGGTGCAGGCGCAGTGGCATCAGGACACCGGCTATCTGCCGATCACGCAGGCCGCCTGGGACCTGACGCGCGAGCAGGGCTATTATGACGCAAATCCGGGCGCGGAAACCTCGATCCAGCAGATGCTGCTGAACGAGCCAACCGAAAACTCGCGCGGGCTGCGCTTTGGCAATTTCGTCCAGATCCGCGACGTCATCTCGGAAGAGATGGAAGCGGTGATGTCGGGCGCGAAAACCGGCCAGCAGGCGGCAGATGATGCGGTGCGCCGCGGCAATGATCTGCTGCGTCAGTTCGAAGCCGGCTTGAACTAAGCCCAAGCCATCCCTCGGCGCCCTCGGACAGCAGTCCGGGGGCGCCGTTTTGCACCGCGGATCAAGGCCCACGCCCATGCAAACCAAACGGATGACCTTTTCCAGTTCCTGGCTGCCCTATGCGCTTCTTGCCCCCCAGGTCATTATCACGCTGATCTTCTTCATCTGGCCCGCGAGTCAGGCGCTGTATCAGTCGCTCTTGCGTCAGGACATTTTCGGGCTGCGGACCGAATTCGTCTGGTTCGCGAATTTCGAACGGTTGTTCGCCGATCCGCTCTACCTCAACTCGATGAAGGTGACCTTCTGGTTCAGCGTCGGCACAACGCTTCTGTCGATGTCGATTGCGCTTTTGTTCGCAGTCATGGTCAACCGCATGATCCGCTCGCGCGACAGCTACACCACATTCCTTGTCTGGCCCTATGCCGTGGCCCCGGCCATTGCGGGGGTGCTGTGGTGGTTCATCTTCAACCCCTCCATCGGGATCATGCCCTATGTGCTGGACGGGTTCGGGTATAACTGGAACCATCGGTCTTCCGGTACGGATGCCATGATCATGGTCATCATCGCCGCCGCCTGGAAACAGATCAGCTATAATTTCCTGTTCTTCCTTGCCGGTCTGCAATCCATCCCGCACTCGCTGATCGAGGCGGCCGCGATTGATGGCGCGAGCCGCTTCAAGCGGTTCTGGACCATCGTCTTTCCGCTTCTATCGCCGATCACCTTCTTCCTGATGGTCGTGAACATCGTCTATGCCATGTTCGACACATTCGGCGTGATCCATGCCACGACCGAAGGCGGCCCGTCGCAGGCCACGAATATCCTTGTCTACAAGGTGTATCGTGACGGGTTCGTGAATCTCAACCTCGGCTCCTCTGCAGCGCAATCCGTCATCCTGATGGCGATTGTGGTCGCGCTGACCGTCGCCCAGTTCCGCTATATCGAGCGGCGCGTGAATTACTGAAAGGGGCTGGTTCAATGGTCGAAAACAATCGCTGGGGCAATTTTTTCGCCCATCTTGTGCTGATCATCGGCGTCGCCATCGTGATCTTTCCGGTCTATGTGGCCATTATCGCTTCGACCCATCCGCCGGGGACGTTCATCCGGGGTGTCATGCCGCTTCTGCCGGGGCCGAACGCGCTGGAGAATTACAAGACCGTCATTTTTGAGGGGCGTTCGCGTGCGGGCACGCCGCCGATCAGCGGCATGCTCTGGAACAGCTTTGTCATGGCAATGGCCATCACCATCGGCAAGCTCTCGATCTCGCTTCTGTCGGCCTTTGCTATCGTCTATTTCCGTTTTCCCTTCCGCATCTTCTTCTTCTGGATCATCTTCCTGACGCTGATGCTGCCCGTGGAAGTGCGGATCCTGCCGACCTTTCAGGTGGTGGCCGATCTGGGGATGCTGAACAGCTTCGCGGGCCTGTCGATCCCGCTGATCGCCAGCGCCACGGCGACCTTCCTGTTCCGGCAATTCTTCATGACCGTGCCCGAGGAACTGATGGAAGCGGCGCGCGTCGATGGGGCCGGGCCGATGAAATTCTTCAAGGACATCCTGCTGCCCCTGTCGATCACCAATATCGCGGCGCTGTTCGTGATCATGTTCATCTATGGCTGGAACCAGTATCTCTGGCCGCTCTTGATCACCACCGACCCCGAATACTACACCATCGTCATGGGTATTCAGCGCATGGTCACGGGCGGCGACAGCGAACCGCTGTGGCATCTGGTCATGGCGACGGTCGTGCTGGCGGCGTTGCCGCCCATTCTTGTCATCCTGTTCATGCAGCGCCTGTTCGTGAAGGGCCTGACCGAGACGGAGAAATAACTCATGGCCTCCATTACGATGGAAAATCTGGGCAAGGTCTATGCGGGCAATGTGCGCGCCGTGACCGATGTCAATATCGACATTGCGGACGGCGAGATGATCGTGCTTGTCGGCCCTTCGGGCTGCGGCAAGTCCACGCTTCTGCGCATGGTCGCGGGGCTGGAGACAATCACCGAAGGCACGCTGCATATCGGCGACAGGGTCGTGAACCAGTTGGAACCGGCGGATCGCGACATTGCAATGGTGTTCCAGAACTACGCGCTGTACCCGCATATGACCGTGTTCAACAATCTGGCCTACGGGTTGAAGAATCGCGGATTCAAGAAGGCCGAAATTGACCGGCGCGTGAAGGAAGCCGCGCAGATGCTGGAAATCGGGGCGTTTCTGGACCGCAAACCGCGTCAGCTTTCGGGCGGGCAGCGCCAGCGGGTCGCGATGGGCCGCGCGCTGGTGCGCGAACCGGCGGCGTTCCTGTTCGATGAGCCGCTCTCGAACCTTGATGCGAAGCTGCGCGTCCAGATGCGGGTGGAAATCCGGCAGTTGCAGAAACGTCTGCGCACCACGTCGCTTTATGTCACCCATGACCAGTTGGAGGCGCTGACGATGGCCGACCGGCTGGTGGTGCTGAACGGGGGCCGGATCGAACAGATCGGCACGCCGATGGATGTGTATTCCCACCCTGCGACCACCTTCGTCGCGGGGTTCATCGGCTCGCCCGCCATGAACATGCTGCCCGCCGAATACATGCGCGGGCTGGTCTCGGCAGACTCGCTCGCGCATCTGCCGGTGAAGGCCGATCTGATCGGCATCCGGCCCGAGGACCTGTCGCTTGCCCCTGCCGCCGAGGATGAGATGTCGCTCAGCGGGCGGTTGATGCTGCTGGAACCTGCGGGCGCGGAAAGCCACCTGCATCTGAGCTTCGAGGGTATCAAGGAAACGATGGTCGTGCGCCTGCCGCATGTGCCCGATGTGGTCGAAGGCGCGACGCTCACCTTCTCGATCAAGCGCGAGAAACTGCATCCGTTCGATGTGACCAGCGGCAAGCGCGTGGCATGACCCCGTACCTGCGGCCCAAGGGGCATCCGCTTGTTTATGGCCATCGCGGCGCGCGCGGGGTGCTGCCCGAGAACACGCTGGAGAGCTTTCGCTACCTGCACCAGATCGGCGCCCCGGCGGTCGAGATCGACGTGCAGAACGCCGCCGGGCGCGTGCCGGTGGTGGTGCATGACCCGCATGTGCCGATGCAGATTGCCCGCGACGGCGCGGGGCGCTGGCTGGAGGGGCCGGGGCCGAAAGTGCATGATCTGTCCCTGGCAGAGGTGCAGGCCTATGATGTCGGGCGGCTGAACCCCGGCCATCCTTACGGCGCGCGCTATCCCGACCAGCAGCCGCTGGACGGTGCGCGCATTCCGACGCTGGAGGCGGTGCTGGACTGGCTGGGCGGGACGGACATGATCCTGAATATCGAGATCAAGTCCGACCCCACCCGTGTCGATCTGGGCGATCCGCCCGAGGTGCTGGTGGAAGATGTCGTGGCGGACATCGCGGCGCAGGGGGTAGGGGGCCGGGTGGTGGTGTCGTCGTTTGACTGGCGCGTGCTGTCGGTGCTGAAAGCCGCGGCCCCGGAGATTGCGCGCGGCT
>SLQN01000525.1 GCA_007131465.1 Paracoccaceae bacterium | reverse complement strand
GGTGACGTTAGTCATCTGATTCTTGGTCTAAACTGAACTCCCAGGCGCAGTAATAATCGGACGGGTGGGGGCCGGGGGGGCAGGCCAGGCAGCGGGTTTTGATGCGGGAGTCGATGGTGCGGGCGAAGCCGCTGTATTCCACCAGCCCCACGGGGCGGCAGGGAAAATCGGGCAGGCCCTTGCGCTTACGGGCGGCCTGGACACGGCAGTCTTTCATCCGGAAAACGAAGCTTTGGTTGTCCAGATCAATAATTTCCTGGTCGTTGACCAGACTGTAGAGCCTGTACTGGAGAGCCTTTTTCAAGACGGGCAAACCCCCGCCGGGCTCCAGTCCCAAAAAAGCCATGATGCGCCTAGCCTCCAGGACGGTAAACCTCTCCCAGGCCCGGGCGTCCAACTCTATAGCCTTCTCCATGCCGTATTCCTTTTCCACCGCTTGAAACCAGAGGCCGTCATGGGCCAGCCAGCGCTTGGAAAAGTCCTCAAGCAGGTATTCCAACTGCTCCCGGGTAAGATTTTTAAAATCCACCCCTCTACCTCCCCCGTAGAATTCCCCGGCTTCAGCCAGGGTTTCAGCACTTTTCTCCCAAAAGACTGAAATACAAAGACGCCCAAAAAAAGCCATCCATAGAAAATCCCCCTTCTTCTAAATCCTATCAAAGGCTTAATTTATATGCAATAGAAAAAGAAGACCCAAACTTGACATTTCGCGGTTATAATACCGCGAAAAAGAACCCCACTTCAACAGCCCATAGAGGCTAAGTAAAGCCCGGTCGGTAATCTCAAATGTATTAATATAGAAGGAAAAAGCGCAAGCCCGGCTGCCAATGGCTTGCCGAGTCAGCCTTAATATACGTTTAAAATAACTACTCCAAATGTCACCAAAACTGCTCCGAGAATCAAACGCAAACTAACCTTGTCTGCCTTTTTCAAAAATATCCATGACAGGAATACTGCTATTAACGGCTGGATGCCCAATATGGCAACAGCCTGCCATACCGGTATAAAAGTAAAGGCAGCTAAAAGACAATAAACTCCTAAAACTATACCAATACTTGCTCCCAAATAACAATAAAGGCTTTCCCGGCTTATGTCCTTAAGATACGCAAGTCCGCCGGATTTTTTGAGACAAATAATTATTGAAATGACAAATGGAATGGTTTGTCCAATAACAAATGCCGTATTCGGAGTTGCTCCTAGATTTAGGGCTTCTCCTTTAGCAACTTGGGCAAGAGCAAAACTCAAACCAGCCAGTAAAGCGATAACACCCCCTGCGAGTCTTGTTTTTTCCAAAAGCGCAATAGTGCCTTCATGGCCGTGGTAGCCAACACATATTATGCCGCCTACGATGACTAAAACAGCAATTATGCCAATCAAATCGGGTACTTGACCCAAAAAAACAATTCCAAGCAAAGTGGTAAAAATCGGGTTTGTACCACCAGAAAGAACCGAAGTTTGCGACGCCCCTATCTGAGCAACAGCCATAGTTAAGAAAAACGCACCAATTAAAGCGCCGAATGTTCCGGATAATAAGATAAATAATAATGCCATCAAAGAAAGGTCCTTGAAATCTTGCAAAACACCATAGCCTAATAATTCTGCTATAAATGCCCCTATAAAAAATATTACCATGGTGGCAAAGGAGACAATTAAGCGGGTATCCCATATACTGCCGGGATTTTCCTCCATTAGCCCTCTGCGCATAAGTATGTTATAAACCGTGTATCCAAGAGCTGCTAATAATGCTAAAAAGCCACCCACAGTGAAATAGCCCCGCTTTCTTAATAAAATAATCTCGACACAACTTCGTAAATTGTGTGAAAAAACAACTATGTCCCTGTTAATGGACATAGTTGTTTTTAGTTATTTAATTTTCTGTGTCCAGCAGACACTCTTTAAACAGATATACCGTTTTTCTTCCATAGTACCTTTGCTTCTTTTATGCATTCCGCCTTTACTTCTTCTTCGTCCACCCGGGTAGACTTGCCCCTCTCAACTACAACTTCACCGTCTACCACCACGGTTTCCACATGGCGGCCTTCAAATGTCATGGTAAAGTATGATATTACCGAGGATGCTCCGGTAGGAGTCGGTGAGTCGGGATTGATGATAATCAAGTCCGCCTTCTTGCCCGGTGCCAGGCTGCCAATGGCGTTTTCCAGTCCCAGGGCTTTTGCCCCGCTGCTCAGTACCATATCCAACACCTGGAAGGGCGGCAGAAGCATGGGATTTGCATGATGAGCCTTGTGAACCAGATAGGCATAACGGATATAATCGGCCATATCCAGGGTGAAAAAGCAGTCGTGGCCCAAAGTAACGTTGATGTTCTTTTCCAACATTTCTGTTATCCTGGCCACCCCATTGCCCCCCAGTGAATTGGTCATAGGGGTATGGGCAACATTAATTTGATTTCTGCTGAAAATATCCAGATCTTCATCATTTATGTCCACACAATGAGCAGCTACCACATCGGAACCCAGCAATCCTGCCTCATCCAAAACCATGGGTGCTGATTTACCGTATTTCTCTACCAGAAATACCCGGGGGATTTCCGCAATATGAATCTGAATGCCGCATTTAAACTGGTCCGCGATTTCTCTTGCTTTTTCCAATGTTTCCATGGAGTTGGTGTAAGCCGTATGAACACCTAACCGTCCTTCAATCCTGCTGCCATTGCCGGGTGGGTATTTTTTTAGAAAAGCGATATTTTCTTCAAAACCTTTATTTGCCATCTCTTTGTCCATCTTGTCGTGAATGGACACTCCCGGTATTCTCTCCGTCACTTCATAGCCCACTTGAGCCCTGATACCTGTCTCATCAATGGCTTTAGCACTGGCATCCAGGGAGCCATGCATATCATTGGGTGCCTCAACCAGGTCGCATACAGTAGTGGTTCCGCTTTTTAGCATCTTCAGGGCGGCATACCGGGTCGCAGCATATATCCCCTCTTGAGTTGTTAAGTCTTCAAGCCACTCCCAGCCCATCTTTTGCAGCATATCCCAAAATGATTTAAGCTGGGTAAAATCAACGGGCATATTGTGCCCCAAGACATAGGGCATATGGGTGTGGGTTGCAACAAAGCCCGGCATGACTATTTTCCCTTTAGCATCGATAGTTCTTTTTGCCCCACCATATTTTTCTACTATGGCTTCTGTCGCACCTATTTCCAGTATCTGGTTCCCTTTGATGGCTACTGCTCCATCAGTTAGTATCTGCCCCTGCAGGGTGCCTCCTTCAAAGGTCAGAACAAGCCCGTTTTTGATTACAAGATCTGCCATCCGACATAACCTCCTTCTCTTATTTTAAAAAACACTTCCCTTCATAACAAACCGGTCACCCATAATGGGTTGAATTAAAGGATTTGCTGCCGGGGTTTCTCAGTCCTTCTTCCTAAACAGCTTGTTCATTCCCCTTATCATCTACAATAATAGCAGCATCAACAATAATTGCACCATCCTCATAGACAATTATCGGGTTTAGGTCCAGTTCTGCAATTTCAGGGATGTCTGCGGCCAGCTGGGATATTTCCATTATGATTTTCTTAAGAGCCTTAAGGTCTTTTGGGGGTTTGCCCCTGTATCCTTCCAGAAGTTTTCTTCCCTTGATCTCCAGAAGCATCTCCTCCGCTTCTTCTTCGGTAACAGGGGATACCCGTAAGGATACGTCCTTAAGGACTTCAATGAAAACTCCCCCCAGGCCGAACATAACCGTAGGCCCAAACTGCTGATCCCTTTTCATGCCCACAATTACTTCCAGTCCCTCTTCAGCCTGGGGTACCATCATAATACCATGGATCCTGGCCTCAGGCTGCTTTTCCCTCACCGAGGATATGATGTCCCTGAAGGCGGTGCGGGCTGCTTCTTTCGAATCGATTTTTACCCGTATCCCCCCAACTTCTGTTTTGTGGAGAATATCGGGTGAAACAACCTTCATAACCAGGGGAAACCCAACCCTGTCTGCCGCTTCTTCAACTTCATCAATTGAAGAAACCAGCTGAAAGTCAGGGACGGGCAAACCCCTTAATCCCAGAACTTCATAAGACTCGGCCTCTGTCAGGTTCCTCTTTTCTCTTAGGGCTGCCTCAATAATTCCTTTCATCTTTATCCCTCACAACCTTTTTTGCCAACTTCAACGCCGGCGGCAAAAGCTTTAAGATTGAGATCTATGGTTTTTGCGGGAACCCGGTCCTTGATGGCCTCAATCAGGTATTTTTCTGCTACGGGCGAACTGCCGCAGCCGCTCAATGCCCCCAGCATCACTATATTCATGGTCCTGGCATTTCCCACTTCTATGG
>SLQN01000298.1 GCA_007131465.1 Paracoccaceae bacterium | reverse complement strand
GAGTAGTGCGATCATTGGCGCAATTCTGTGCGTAAAAGCCGCCAGCCCATGATACCGCCCAGCACCGCGATCGGCACCATGCCCGGCACCCACATGATCAGCCCCGCAAGCTGCTGGTCCTGCAATGCACTGAGGCCGAAACGCTCGGTATGGGCAAGATGCTCCAGATAGAAGGGGTGTGGTGCGAAGGTGAGAAGCGCGCCAAGAAGCCCCATCTGGCCGACAAGCGGGATGAGCCAGACCACATGCGCCAGATCGCTGCGGTGCAAGACAGTGGACCAGAACCCCCAGGCCGGCAGAAGCAGCGCCGCCTGCAGCGCCCAGTAGATCTGCGCATGGTCCCAGGCGGCACTGTAGACCTGTGGCACATGCCAAAGCCACACAGCTGCCGAGAGGGCGAGGAAGCACGGGGCCACCCGGACCCGTCGCAGCGGCACGGCCAGCGCCAAAGCAGGTGCAAGAAGTCCGATGATCACCAGATGATGCAAGCTGCGTGCCGCGAAAAGCGCGACAGTCATGGCGCAAAGCGGTGACAGAAAAGCCAGCACCGCCGCCGCCAGCGCCACGGCGAATGCTCGACCCCGGCCGGCCTGATCCTCCAGACGCTGTTGGCGGCGCACCCATAGTGCACCCGACAGCGACACCACCACAAGCCCTGCGATCAGATAAGGGTCGAGGTTCCATGCCGAAAACCAATCGGAGGGAACAGGCGGCGGGCCACAATAGGGATAAGCTTCCATAAGCCCTCTCAGATCTGAGTGTCACCAAACGCAGAGCCGATAATCTGGGTTCCGGAAAGATGCAGCATAACGTGCTCCGATTTCCGACCCGGGTCAGCAGCCGCAAGGGTGATCTGCTGGGACCAGGACCCTCGCAGACCGCGAGAGTTTGCGTCGCCAAGGAGTATTCTCATTTCGGGCGCAGGGGTCAAGCCGCGCGGGCCAGAAACTCCCTGTCCGTCCCGGCCCCTTTTTTCTGCACGCGCGAACCGGGTCATGCCAGATATAGCGCCAGTGCAGCGGCGAGGCCGACGGCAAGCAGCGTCATTGCGATTGCGAAAACAAGGGCGAGTTTCGGGCGCATGTCAGACCAACTCGAAGATTTCATAGTCAATATGCCATTTTGAAACACCAAGTTCGTGCAGATGGCCGCGCAATGCGTCCAGCATCGGTCCAGGGCCGCACATCAGATGCGGCCAGTCGCGGGTATGCTCTGGCAGGTGGCGCTCCAGCAAGTTGCGATCGATTGGACCTCGCTCACCGTGCCAATCCTGTGGCGGCTCGTCGATCACATGGACAAGGGTCAGGTCCAAGCGTTCCTTAAGCGTGTCCAGTTCATCCCGAAAGCTCGCATCCTCCCAGTCCGGGTTGCCATAAAGCAAGATGACCGGTCGCGTGTCTGCGCGCGCTTCCAGCGCGTGCAGATTGGACAGGATCGGCGTGATTCCGACGCCGCCTGCGATCATCACAAATCCGTCAGCCTTGGGCAGCCTGTCAATGGAAAACGCCCCATATGGCCCATCAATGTAGGCACGCGTTCCGACCGGGGTCCGGACAAGTGCGCTGGAATGGTCGCCCACAGGTTTGATCGAAAAGGCAACATTCGGTCCTTTTTCGGGGGCGTTGGATATGGTGAACGGGTGCTCGATCAGCGACAGGGGGGTGCGGTCGATCTTCAACCAAGCAAACTGGCCGGGCTTCCAGCGGTGCAGCGGCGCGCCTTCGGGCGCCAGTTCCAGGGTATGCACCCCTCCGCGTTCAGGGGTATTTGCCACCACACGCCAAGGGTTTTGCGCTTGCTGCCATGGGCGGATCAGATGCGTCCAGACAAGGATCATCACCCAGCCCAGCGTCACCCCCAGCCACAGGGCGCGTTTGGCTGGCGTGTCGGTCAGATTGCCCACGCCAAGAACATGTGCCACCCCCGCGCTGATCCCCACGACCGCCATCACGAGATGGAGTGCGCGCCACCATTCATGCGGCAACCGAAGTTGCTTGCGAAACTGGGACGTGACGATCAGCCCAAGGAAACACGCCATCGAGACACGCCCGGCCGTCAATTCCCAACGTGCCTCAAGCGGGTTCAGGACCCCCAGCGCCGGTTGATGGAAGACATAGAGCAGCCCGAAATGGGTCAGCATCAGTGCCACGGCCCCCCAACTCAGATACCGGTGTGACAGATAGACGATGTCGGCCCCAAACGGATGCGTGATCCATCGCAGACGCCCCGTCATGGCAAATTGCAACGCCGCAAGCCCCAGCGCCCCAAAGCCAAGCCCCATGCTGAAATCCCAGATCACCCCGCCTGACGGCACGGGCTCTCCATAGCGCAGAACCGCAAAAGGTGCGGCAATCGCGACCACGCTCATCAACAATATCAGTCCGCCATGCGTCGCCACAGCGAGAGGGCGATCACGAAAAGGCTGATGCGTGCCAGCGCGGGATTGGGGTTTTTGCGTCGGGGTGGTCATCTCTGTTACACGGCTACCTTGTTTTTTGTTTCCAAAACGGGCTCTTGGCATATGTCAGGAATTTTTCTGATGTGGCTTCGTCCCGATCTGGTAGTCAAAGACCAGTTTGCCCCCATGCCAGCCAGTTACAGCCGTCAGTCCGGCCGCCGCAAACGACATGAGCAGGCCCAGTGGTAACACTGCGCCCTCGAAATCGCCGATACGATGGGCCCAGTTGGCACCCATGATGGACAGCAGCATCACCGCCAGAATGAAATGTGTCCAACTGGCCGAACGGTTGCGGATGCCCTTGACCAGCAGCAGTTCGATTGTGCCGGTGATCCCGGCGATAACCCCCATCAGGAACCCGCCAAACGCCGCCCAGCCCGCCACGCGCGCCCAGAAAGGATCGGCCGTCCACCAGTACAGCAGATCAGCGCCCAGCACCGACATGGTCAGCGCGATCGGAAACGCCACCAGCATCGCATGAACGGGATGACCCGCAATAGCGATGCGCGATTCGGTCTCGTGCAGGGCACGGTTCTCTTCGACCGGGTCGATAAGTTCGATTTGCCTCTGCGGCATTGTTCACTCCTGCTTGCTGACGCTGGCCGGGGACATGCTTGGCGTGTTGATCCGGTGCGATCTGATCCGCACATTAGCGCCATTTCCCGACCATAGCCGCGATCTCAGCGCCAAGGCACTCTCCGGCGAATCCGGTCGCGGGGCGCAGATTGTCGGGATTTGACGGGTTGGCCTAGGCATTGCGTGGCTCCTCTTGCTTGCGAAGCGCGCCTCTCAGCGCCAACGCCAGGGCGCGGGTCTTGATCTTGTCGGGCCTGCAAAGCGCCATACGCTCCAGCGCCGCCTGCTCGCGTTCGGCCGGTCGTCCCTGCAGGCCACGGATCATCAGGGCTGCAAGGTCGAGGACACGCGCGCTTGCGCGACGCAGATCGGCGAGGCTAGGCAGCAGGTATTGTTCGATATCAGTGAAATCCGTGCCAAATGGGAAGCGTGGCAGGAAGTCCTCGGCATATGGTGCCAGCCAATCGTGCAACGCTCTGGGCGTATTGTTGCGCGCAGATGCGGGCAGGCGATAGGATTTCGGCAATTTTCCAGACGACTTTGCCCTGTCCTCCAGCGCGCTCTGAAACCGGCTATCGGCTATTTCCAACAACGCCGCGATCGTGTCGGCATCGGATTTGCCGCGCAAGTCGGCGATGCCGTATTCGGTCACCACGATATCGCGCAGATGCCGCGGGATGGTCACGTGTCCGTAGGAAAAGCGGATATTCGACCTCAATCCCGACTTTCCGCGCCGGGTCGCTGGCAGGGTGATGATCGCGCGCGCACCCTCGAGTGCAAAGGCCTGATCGACGAAGTTGAACTGGCCGCCCACCCCGCTGACGACCTTGCCATCCTCGGTCCCGTCGGCAATGACGGCCCCCAGAAGCGTGACCATCATCGCAGAATTCACGAACCGGGCGTGCAGGCGGGCCGCGCGTTTTGCAGGCTCGTCGCCCAACAGGGAATTTGTGAAGGAAACCGGCATCATGGCGATGCGCGCGCGTTCGGCGGGCGGCAGGGCCTTCAAGCGGTCGTAAAAGTCGCGGCTGTCCAGAAAGAACCCGGCATGAATGGCCGCGCCATCCACCTCGCGTCGGATGATCCCGCGTTCGAACAGCGCCAGAAGGCCATCAACCAGCATCTCGGTCACGCCATAAAGCCCGGTCTGGAACGGGCCGACCTCGGCGAATTTCTCCGAGCGCGGAAAGGGGCAGGCATGCCAGAGCGGCGCAATCCTTTCGTCGTGCCGCAGGCGCAGGGCATGCGCGACCGCATCGCCG
>SLQN01000101.1 GCA_007131465.1 Paracoccaceae bacterium | reverse complement strand
GAAAGCGGGCGAACGCGTGGGGCTGCTGCCGGACCTGCCCGCCCGCGCAGGCCGCGTGCAGCTTGACCCGCTCGCACTGGCCATGACCACGCAAGCGCAGGCCGATGATTACGGCACGCCCCCGCTGATCCCCCTGCCCGCGCATTCGGCAGCCGTGTTCCTGTCGGATTTCCTGGGCGACCCGGCCGCGCTGCAAGGCGCGGTCGGACGCGCGGCAGATCGCGGTGTGCGCGGCGCGCTGGTGCAGGTGCTGGACCCGGCAGAAGAGGAATTTCCCTATCAGGGCCGGTCGATTTTTGAATCGATGGGCGGCGCGCTGCGCCATGAAACCCTGCGCGCCAATGACCTGCAGGCACGCTACCGAGCAAGACTGGCCGAACGCAAGGACATGCTCGCGGGACTTGCGCGCGTGACGGGCTGGCAGGTGCTGACCCATCACACGGACCAGCCCGCCGCGACAGCGTTGATGTGGCTCTGGCATGAACTTGACGCGAGAAGGGGCCGGTGATGGTGTCGTTTGGCCCCATCGGCTTTGCCACGCCCGCTCTGCTGGCCGCCCTCGTGGCCTTGCCGCTGCTGTGGTGGCTGTTGCGCGCCGTGCCCCCGGCCCCTGTCATCCGCCGGTTTCCCGGTGTCGCCCTGCTGATCGGGCTGAAGGATGAAACCACTGAAACCGACAAGACGCCGTGGTGGCTGCTGCTGTTGCGCGCGCTGGCGGTGGCAGCGCTGATCGTGGGGTTTTCCGGCCCGGTGCTGAACCCGCAGGCCGCGCGCGATGGTTCTGGCCCGCTTCTGGTCGTGCTTGACGCCAGTTGGGCCAGTGCACGCGACTGGTCCCGCCGCATCGCACGGACCGAAGAGATCCTGGCCGAGGCGCAGCGTGCGGACCGACCCATCGCTTTGGTCACCCTGACCGACCTGCCCGCCGATGAAACGCCGTTCCGCGCGGCCAGTTTCTGGACCGAACGCCTGCCCGGCCTGCGCCCTGCGCCCTTCACTGCCGACCCGGAAGCAATTGGGGACTGGGTCGCCACCCTGCCGGACGCTTTCGATACCTACTGGCTGTCGGACGGGCTGGCGCATGACTACCGCCCGGCCCTGACCGCCGCGCTGCAGGCGCGCGGCAGCGTCAGCGTGTTCGAGACGTCGCGCATCCCGCTTGCACTGGCCCCTGCGCAACTGCGCGAAGGGGTCATCCAGTTGAGCGCGCACCGCCCTGCGGGCCTGCCCGAACAGGAGATCGTGATCAATGCGACAGGCCGCGACCCTGCCGGGGTCGAGCGGTTGCTGGCGCAGGGGCAGGCCACCTTCGCGCCCGACGTGACCGAAGCGCGGCTGGAACTGACCCTGCAGCCCGAATTGCGCAACCGCATAACCCGGTTCCAGATCGCGGGCGAGCCGTCTGCCGGGGCCGTTGCGCTGACCGATGACGCGCTTCAGCGCCGCAAGGTCGCGCTGCTGACCGGGCGCGAGGGGCGCGAGGGGCTGGACCTGCTGTCGCCCTTCTTCTACCTGCGCCAGGCGCTGGAGCCTGTGGCCGAACTGATCGAGAGCGCATCGGTGGACGATCTGCTGCTGACAGCACCCGATGTGCTGATCCTTGTCGACATCGCCCAACTGGGCGAGGTGGAGGCGGCGCAGATCCTCGATTTCGTCAATGATGGCGGCATGTTGCTGCGCTTCGCCGGCCCCCGCCTTGCCGCTTCTGACATTGCGCGTGCCGAGGAAGACCCGCTGCTGCCGGTGCGCCTGCGTATCGGTGGGCGCACTGTGGGCGGCGCGATGAGTTGGGGCGAGCCGCGCACCCTGCGCGATTTCCCCGAAGATTCCCCCTTCGCCGGGCTGCGGATTCCCGACGAGGTTACGATCAGTGCGCAGGTGCTGGCCCAGCCCGACCCGACCCTGTCGGGCCGCAGCATCGCAGCGCTTGCCGATGGGACGCCGCTGGTGACGCGCAAATTCTCCGAAGCGGGGCAGATCGTGCTGATCCACACCACCGCCAATGCCGAATGGTCCAGCCTGCCCCTGTCGGGCCTGTTCGTGGACATGCTCGAACGGCTGGCTGTCTCTACCCGCCCCGCGGCCCCCACGCAGGACGCCCTGATCAACACCCAGTGGCAGCCTGAACGGATGCTGGACGGGTTCGGGCAGGTCTTTGATGCCAGCAATCGCCCTGTGGTTGCGGGGGAACGGCTGGGCGAGGGGCGTTTTGGCGCCGACATGCCGCCCGGCGTCTATCGCAGCGCGGCAGGCACGGTCGCGCTGAATATCGGGCAGGCCGACATGGTGCTGGAACCCGCGACGTGGCCCGCATCGGTGCAGGTCGAACGCGATGCCGTGGCGCAGGAACGCGACCTGACGGCGCTTTTTCTTGCGCTGGGCCTGGGGGCGATGATGCTTGATATTCTGGCCGCACTTTGGGTATCGGGACGTCTGCGCACCGCAACGGCGGTCCTTGCACTCGGGATACTTGCGCAAGGTGGCCAACCGGTGCAGGCCGAAACCGATGACCGGCTGGCAGCGCAGGCGACACATGCTGTCGTTCTGGCGCATGTTCTCACGGGGGACAGCCGCATCGACGACACGGCCCGCGCGGGGCTTCTCGGCCTCAGCCGGGTGCTGTATGCACGCACCTCGATCGAGCCCGACCCGCCGATCGGGGTCAATCTGGAAAGCGACGAATTGACCTTCTTTCCCTTCCTCTACTGGCCAATCACCGAAAACACCCCGATCCCGTCGGACGCGGCCTATACGCGGCTGAACCGCTACCTGCGTGGCGGGGGCATGATCATGTTCGACACCCGCGATGCCGAACTTGCGGGCCTGACCCGCACCACGCCCGAAGCACGCCGCCTGCAGGCGATTGCCCGCCCGCTGGACATACCGCCGCTGGAACCTGTGCCCGAAGATCATGTCCTGACCCGCACCTTCTATCTGCTGCAGGACTTTCCCGGCCGCCATTCCGGGCGCGATGTCTGGGTCGAGGCTGCGCCACCAGATGCCGAACGCACGGACGGGATGCCGTTTCGCAACCTCAATGACGGGGTGACGCCCGTGGTGATCGGCAGCCATGACTGGGCTGCCGCCTGGGCTGTGGATGACGCGGGCCGCCCGCTGGTGCGGCTGGGCATGGGGGTCACGGGTGAACAGCAGCGCGAAATGGCCTACCGCTTCGGGGTGAACCTGATCACCCATGTCCTGACCGGAAACTACAAGTCCGATCAGGTGCATGTGCCCGCCCTGCTGGAAAGGCTGGGCCAATGACCGGATGGGACAGCATCATCTTCGCACCGCGCCTTGACTGGATGTTTCTTTCGGTCATCGCCGCGCTGGCCGCAGCGATGGTCGGGCTGGCGCTGTGGCAGGGTCTGCGCGGCTGGTGGCTGCGCGGGCTTGCGGCGCTGGCGCTGCTGGCGGCGCTGGCCAACCCGTCGCTGCAATCCGAAGACCGCGACAGCCTGTCCGATATCGCGCTGGTCGTGGTGGATGACACGGCCTCGAACCGGCTCGGGGTCCGCGCCGCGCAGGCCGAGGCCGCGCGCGCGCATCTGGAGGCCGAACTGGGTGACCTGCCGGGGCTGGAGACCCGCTTCGTCACCCTGCCAGATGGCGCGTCCAATACCGGAACCGCATTCAACACGGCACTGGCCGAGGCGCTGTCCGACCTGCCGCGCGACAGGCTGGCGGGCGTGTTCGCCATCACCGACGGGCAGGTGCATGACGCGCCGCTGCAAGTCCCGGTCCCGGCCCCCTTCCATCTGCTGCAAACCGGGCAATCTGATGACTGGGACCGCCGTCTGATCATCCGCAACGCGCCCGCTTTCGCCATATTGGGCGAACCGATCACCTTGACGCTGCGGGTCGAGGATCAGGGTGCCGTGCCGCCTGATCAAAGCCGCTTTGCCACGCTGAACTATGCCATCGACGGCGGCGAGATGATGCGCGCAATGGTTCCGGTGGGCGAGGATATGGAGATCACCGTCACGCTGGACCGTGGCGGCATGAATGTGCTGCAATTCGAGCTTGAAGAAGAACCGGGCGAGTTGACCACCCGCAACAACAGCGCCATCGTGCAGATCAATGGGGTGCGCGACCGGCTGAGCGTGCTTCTGGTCTCGGGCGAGCCGAATTCCGGTCAGCGCACCTGGCGCAACCTGCTGAAATCCGACCCGGCGGTCGATCTGGTGCATTTCACCATCCTGCGCCCGCCCGACCGCCATGACGGCGTGCCGGTAAACGAATTGTCTCTGATCGCCTTTCCGACGCGCGAATTGTTCGTCGAGAAGATTGACGAATTCGACCTG
>SLQN01000043.1 GCA_007131465.1 Paracoccaceae bacterium | reverse complement strand
CGAGCGCGCGCCTACCACAAGCTGCGCCTCGGCCCGCGCAACCATGTGCCAGCAGCGCCGCCGTTCTGCCAGCGTCACGCCTGAATGCCATTCGGCCGGACGCGCGCCAAAGCGCGCCTCGACCCGCGTCAGGAATTCCGCGCTCAGCGCGATTTCGGGCAGCAGGACCAGCGCCTGACGCCCTTGCGCCAGACAGGTGGCCACGGCTTCCAGATAGACTTCGGTCTTGCCCGACCCTGTCACCCCTTTCAGCAGCGTCGCGCCATAGGTTTGCGCGCGCACGCCCGCACACAGCGCATCCGCCGCGCGTGCCTGATCCGGCGTCAGCCCGTGCCCGGTGCGGCCCGGGTCCAGCCTGGGATAGGGCTGGTCGCGCGGGGCCTCGCGCTCGACCAGCGCGCCGGACTGAACCAGCCCGCGCACGACGCCGGCGCTGACGCCAGCCTCCTGCGCCACCTCGCCGGGGCTCAGCCCGGCCCCGCCATAGCTTTCACACAGGGCCAGCACCTTTTCGCGCGCCTCGGTCATGCGCCCGGGCTGGCCCGTGCCACGATACAGCAGCTTGCGCATCGCAGGCCCGCTGCCCAGATCGGGCACGCGCGTCGCCAACCGCAACATCGCAGGTAACGGCGTCAGCGTGTAGTCGGCCACACGTGTCAGGAACTCGCGCAATTCGGCCCGCATGGGGGCCGCATCCAGCACCCGGACCACGGCGCGCAGCTTGTTGGGCGGAAAATGCCCCTCGGCCGGACCCCAGACCACGCCCAGAACCCGGCGCGGCCCCAGCGGCACTTCGACAAACGCGCCCAGCCAGGTGCCGCCCTCCGGCGCGAGATAGTCCAGCACACGGTCCAAAGGCTCGGGTGTCAGCACGCCGCAAGGGCTGCCTTCGTCAAAGAACGTGATCGGATCAGGCAGGGACATCGCAAGGGGGGTTCCGGTGCAGCAAGGCTTCAGGTATGACGCGGGCAAAGTCAGGCTGCAACCCGAAGGGAGACGAGATGAAATTCTTTGTCGATACCGCTGATGTCACGGCAATCCGCGAGTTGAATGATCTGGGCATGGTGGACGGGGTGACGACCAACCCATCGCTGATCCTGAAATCAGGGCGCGACATCCTCGAGGTCACCCGCGAAATCTGTGATATCGTCGACGGCCCGGTTTCCGCTGAAGTCGTTGCTCTGGAAGCCGAGGCGATGATCGCCGAAGGCCGCAAGCTGGCCGAGATTGCGCCCAACATTGCGGTCAAGCTGCCGCTGACATGGGACGGGCTGAAAGCCTGCAAGGTGCTGTCGGGCGAAGGCAAGATGGTCAATGTGACACTGTGTTTCAGCGCCAACCAGGCGCTTCTTGCCGCGAAAGCAGGCGCGACTTTCATTTCGCCCTTCATCGGGCGGCTGGATGATCTGGCGCTGGACGGGCTGGAAGTGATCGAGGACATCCGCACGATCTACGACAATTACGGGTTTGAAACGCAGATCCTCGCGGCCAGCATTCGGTCGGTCAACCATGTGCTGGACGCAGCGCGGATTGGTGCAGATGTCATGACGGCTCCGCCAGAGGTGATCCGCAAACTGGCGATGCACCCGCTGACCGATGCAGGACTGGCACAATTTATGCGCGATTGGGAAAAAACAGGTCAAAAAATCCTGTAAGCTTTGCTATAGTCCGGCCCAGAACATAACAAACAGCAGTCAACGGACAGGCCCAGACATGACAGGACACGCGCTCCGGCCCGATAAGGCCGAAGAATTCCGCGCCCGCATCATCGCGGACCCAGCGCTCATTCTTGATGACAAGGATGTCATGCGCACGCTGGTCGCCGCCAGCGAACGCGGTATGGGCGACAACATCGTCGATCTGCGCGGGTTGGCGATGGAGCGGCTTGAGGCCCGGCTTGACCGGCTCGAGGAAACCCACCGCGCCGTGATCGCTGCCGCGTACGAGAATCTCTCGGGCACGAACCAGATTCATCGTGCTATCCTGCGCATGCTCGACCCCGACCAGTTTGAAGGCTTCCTGCGTAATCTGGGCGGCGACGTTGCCCAAATTCTGAACGTGGATGCCATCAAGCTGGTGCTCGAAAGCCCTGAAGCAGGCCCGGACCCGGCGCTTGAACGCATCTCGGATGTGTTGCGCGTGGTCAGCCCCGGTTTTGTCGAAGCGTATATGAGTTCCGAACGCGGTGCCGCCACGCGGCAGGTCATTCTGCGTCAGGCGATTGTGCAGAACGATATTCTCTATGGCGTGCGCACGCCCGATCTGCGCTCCGAGGCCTGCATGCGGCTGGATCTTGGCCCGCATCGTATGGCGGGAATGCTGGTCATGGCGTCTGATAATCCACATATGTTCAAGCCCGGTCAGGGGACCGACCTGCTGGCCTTTTTCGCTGGAATATTCGAAAGGTCGATGCGTCGCTGGCTGGCATGACCCTGCCGCTGCCCAGTCCGGCGCAGCGCGATGCCTTGCAGCACTGGCTGGCGGGACTTGACGCGATCGAGGGGGCCTCGAAGCACACAATTTCTGCCTATGCGCAGGATGTCGGGCAGTTTCTGGGGTTTCTGGCAGGTCATCTGGGCGGCAGCGCCGGGATGGCGCAACTGGGGCGGATCGGGCAATCCGACATGCGCGCCTGGATGGCCCAACAGCGCGCGACGGGTATCGGCAGCCGCAGCCTTGCGCGCAAACTTTCCGCCGTGAAAAGCTTCGCGCGCTGGGTGGCAGAGCGTGAAGGTTTCGACATCTCTGCAATTCTGGCCGCGCGCGCCCCGAAATTTGCACGGGGCCTGCCCCGACCGCTAAGCGAACAGGCCGCGCGCGACGTGATCGCGCTTGCGCCGCTTCAGACCCGCGCCGACTGGACGGGGCTGCGGGATGCTGCCGTCATCACGCTGCTTTACGGCTGCGGCTTGCGGATATCCGAAGCCCTTGGCCTGACCGGGCGCGCCCTGCCCCTGCGCGACAGCCTGCGCATCCACGGCAAGGGCGGGCGCGAACGGGTCGTGCCGCTCTTGCCGGTCGCGCGCGATGCTGTTGCCGCCTATCTGCGCCTCTGCCCGTATCAGATGACCCCCGACGCGGCACTGTTTCGCGGCAGCCGGGGCGGGGTGCTGAACCGCCGCCACATCGCTGCGGTGATGGAAGCGACACGCCAGCAGCTTGGCCTGCCCGCAACGGCCACCCCGCACGCGTTGCGCCATTCCTTTGCCACGCATCTGCTGGCCGCCGGGGGCGACCTGCGCGCGATCCAGGAATTGCTGGGCCATGCCAGCCTGCAATCGACGCAGGTCTATACTGCCGTCGATTCAGGCCAGTTGATGGAGATTTACCGCAACGCGCATCCCCGTGCTCAGATGTGATTGCATCGCAGCCGCAGGTTTGACACAGGATGCGCGAGCGAATGAAACAAGGGACCTTCGCATGGATCTTCGGCTGAAAGCCTATGGCGTGCATCTGTTCACGGCAACAGGGGCCGTGTTTGCAATGCTGGCTCTGCTGGAAGCCGTGCAGGGCGACTGGGCGATGATGTTCCTGTGGCTGGTGGTCGCCTTCATTGTCGATGGCATCGATGGCCCGCTGGCGCGGCGCTATCATGTCAAGGAGAATGCGCGGACGATCGATGGCGAGCTTCTGGACCTGATCATCGACTACCTGACCTATGTCTTCATCCCCGCCTTCGCCCTGTTCCAGAGCGGGCTTTTGCCGGGCTGGACCGGCTGGATCGCGATAATCGTGATCACCTTCAGCAGTGTGCTCTATTTCGCCGACACGCGGATGAAGTCGGCCGACAATTCCTTTCAGGGCTTTCCCGCCTGCTGGAACATGGCGGCAGTCGTGATCTTCGCCACGCAACCGGGGTTCTGGATCATCCTCGGGATCGTCGCCTTTCTGGCTGTGGCGATGTTCACGCCGCTGAAATTCATCCATCCGGTGCGCACGGCGCGCTGGCGCGCTGTCTCGCTGCCGGTTGCCTTTGCCTGGACCGGGCTGGCCGGAGGGGCCGCCTGGATGAATTTCGACCCGCCACAGGTCGTTACCTGGGGGTTGATGCTGACAAGCCTGTATCTCGTCAGTGTCGGGATCGTGCAGCAGCTTCTGCCCACGAGGCGCTAGGGGCTTTCGCGCTTGCAACGGGGTTGCGCCCGGACTTATGGTCGGCGCGACACACGCATACAGGAGAGCGCAGCAATGGACATCAGGACCGTCGGTGTGGTGGGCGCAGGCCAGATGGGCAACGGGATTGCGCATGTGTTCGCGCTGGCGGGCTTTGATGTGTTGCTCAACGACATCTCGGAAGATGCGCTGT
>SLQN01000472.1 GCA_007131465.1 Paracoccaceae bacterium | reverse complement strand
GCGCGCGCGCGGCCCTTGCTGCCAGCCCGCTGGTCCGATCTCTCGGTGATGACGGTCTCTTATGGCCACGGCCTGTCAACCAGCCCACTGGCGCTGGCGGCAGGCTATGCGACGCTGGTCAATGGCGGGTATCGGGTGCAGCCGACCTTGTTGAAACGGGACCGCGCGCAGCTTGGCGAGCAAGTCATCTCGGCGCGCACGTCACGGGCTATGAACCTGATGCTGCATCAGGTGGTGCAGGAAGGCACGGCGTCCTTCGCGCGCATTCCGGGCTATCCGGTCGGCGGCAAGACCGGGTCCGCCGACAAGCCCAACCCGCGCGGGGGCGGGTACAAGAAGGATGCGGTTCTGGCCACATTCGCCAGTGTCTTCCCGTCCCATGCGCCGCGTTATGTGTTGATTGTGACGCTGGATGAACCCGTCGACACCACTGGGCCAGAGCCGCGCCGCACCGCAGGCTGGACGGCTGTGCCGCTCTCGGCCGAGATCACGCGCCGCGTGGCCCCGCTTCTGGGTCTGCGTCCGGTCGCGCTGGATGTCGCCAATGCTGCATTTGCGCAGGGTCAGTGAGGTCTTGCGCCATTGAATGCCGGGCGCTACTTGCGCTAACAGACGCCATTCTCGTGCCAGCTCAAAGGGAAGTCGCCCGTGCCTGATCTGCCGCCCCGTCCCCTCTCTGCCCTGGGTCTCAGCCCCTCTCGCGGCGGCAATGTGGAGGTGACGGGTCTTGCCATCGACAGCCGGGCCGTGCGCGAAGGCGCGCTGTTCGCCGCCCTTCCCGGCAGTCGGGTGCATGGCGGGGAATTCATCACCTATGCGCTGCGCATGGGCGCGGCCGCCATTCTGACTGACCGCGAAGGTGCAGAGATCGCCGCCGAGGCCCTTGCTGGCAGCACTGCTTCGCTGGTGCTGGCGCAGGACCCGCGCGCAACCCTTGCAGGCGCGGCAGCGCTGTGGTTCCGGGCGCAGCCCGACGTAATGGTTGCCGTGACCGGGACGAATGGCAAGACCTCAGTCGCGAGTTTCACGCGGCAACTCTGGACCGCGCTGGGCCACGAGGCGGTCAATATCGGGACTACGGGTATCGAGGGCGCGTTTTCCGCGCCGCTATCGCACACCACCCCTGACCCGATCACCCTGCATCGCCTTCTGGCCGAGATTGCCGAAGCGGATGTGACCCATGCCGCGATGGAGGCCTCCTCGCACGGTCTGGACCAGCGCCGTCTCGATGGGGTCCGGTTGCAGGCTGCCGCATTTACCAACCTGACGCAGGATCATCTGGATTACCATCAGACGATGCCGCGCTATTTTGCGGCCAAGGCGCAACTGTTCGACCGCGTTCTGCCCGATGACGGGGTCGCCGTGATCAACACGGATGACGCTTACGGCGCGCAGATGCTGGCCCTGGCGGAGGCGCGGGGGCAGGGTTGCCTGACCTTTGGCAATGATGCCGACGCTGATCTGCGTATCTTGGGGCGGCGGTACGCGGCGGCAGGGCAAGTCCTGCGGTTTTCCTATGCGGGGCGCGTGTATCAGGAGCATTTGCCCCTGATCGGCGGATTTCAGGCTGAAAATGTGCTGGCCGCAATGGGGCTGGTTCTGGCGTGCGGGGCCGAGATGAACGAGATCGCGCTGCACCTGCCCCGGCTGGAAGGCGTGCGCGGGCGCATGCAGCTTGCCGGGACGCGCGCCAACGGGGCGCCGGTCTTCGTGGATTACGCGCATACTCCGGCGGCGCTGGAGGTCGCGCTGAAGGCTTTGCGCCCGCATGTGATGGGCCGCCTGATCGTTGTTTTCGGCGCGGGCGGCGACCGCGACCGGGGCAAGCGGCCACTGATGGGCCAAGCCGCCGCCGAGAATGCGGATGTTGTCTATGTGACAGATGACAACCCGAGATCCGAGGAACCAGCGGCTATTCGTATCGAGATTCTGCAAGCCTGCCCGGAAGCCTATGACATCGGCGACCGCGCCGAGGCGATCTTGCGGGGCGTCGATGCCCTGGGTCCGGGCGATGCGCTGCTGATCGCGGGCAAAGGTCATGAGACCGGCCAGATTGTCGGTGACACGGTCTATCCGTTTGATGATGTCGAACAGGCGTCGGTCGCCATTGCCGCGCTGGAGGCCCGCGCATGACGCTATGGAACGCGCAGGACGCCGCGCGGGCAACTGGCGGTCAGCCTGTCGGTGACTGGCAGGCCAACGGAATTTCCATCGACACGCGCAGCCTGCAGCCGGGCGATCTGTTCATCGCCCTGAAGGCCGCGCGCGACGGGCATGACTTCGTGGCGCAGGCTTTGGCGCAGGGCGCTGCCGCCGCGATGGTGTCGCGCCGCCCCGAAGGCGTGTCCGAGGATGCGCCGCTGCTGATCGTCCCGGATGTTTTACAGGGTCTTCAGGCACTGGGTGCAGCGGGGCGGGCGCGGGCGCGGGCGCGGGTGATTGCTGTCACAGGCTCGGTCGGAAAGACATCAACCAAGGAAATGCTGCGCGAGATGTTGTCGTCTTTCGGGACGACCCATACTGCCGAGGCGAGTTTCAACAATCACTGGGGCGTGCCAGTCACGCTTGCGCGGCTGGACCCGGCGGCGGAGTTCGCCGTCGTCGAGATCGGCATGAACCATCCGGGCGAGATCGAACCGCTAGCATGCCTCGCGCGACCCCATGTCGCGCTGATCACGGCTATCGCACCTGCGCATCTGGAGGCATTCGACGACATCGCGGGCATTGCACGAGAGAAAGCGAGCATATTCAGTTGTCTGGGGGGTGAAGCTCATGCAATCTACCCCTGTGATCTGCCCACTAGCCCGATCCTTGAATCGGCCGCCCGCCAGTCCGGTGCACAGCTTTGGCCGTTCGGCAAGACTGCCCCGACCCTGCGCCTGCACGATATGATCATGACCGACAGCGCGCTGGTGATGCGCGCGCAACTGGACAAGACCCGGCTGGCTGTGCGGCTGACGAATTCCGGCCCGCATTTCGGCATGAACGCGCTGGCCTGTCTGGGCGTGGCCCACGCGCTGGGGCTTGATGCTGTGCGTGCTGCTTTGGCGCTGGGGCGCTGGCAGCCCCCGGCGGGGCGCGGGCTGCGCGAAGCGGTCGTGCTCGATCCGGTGGAAGATCTGCAATTCACGCTGATCGACGACGCCTTCAATGCCAACCCCGCATCGCTCGCGGCAGCGCTCGACATGCTGGCCGTGATGTCGCCGGGCGGCGGTCCGTCAGGCAGGGTCGGGCGGCGGGTGGCAATTTTAGGGGACATGCTCGAACTCGGGCCGCAAGAAGTCGAGATGCACCGCGCCGTTGCGGAGTATCCGGCGCTGGCACAGGTCGATCTGGTGCATTGTGTGGGTCCGCGCATGGCAGCACTGCATGCCGCACTGCCGCTGAGCAAGCGCGGGCGGCAGGCAGAAAAGGCCGATGATCTTGCGCGACTGGCGCATCTGCTGGCCGCGCCAGGCGATATTGTCTTGGTCAAGGGGTCGAAGTCCAGCTATGTGTCGCGGGTTGTGGAAGGGTTGCGCAAACTGGGCTCTGCGACGCGTCATGGGAAGGAAAGATAACGCATGTTGTTCTGGCTGACTGAACTTGCCGACACGGTTCCGGGGTTCAACCTGTTTCGCTACATCACTTTCCGGGCCGGGGCCGCGTTCCTGACCGCGCTGGTGTTCGGCTTCATTTTCGGCAGGCCGCTGATCAACATGCTCAAGCGGCGCCAGCGCAATGGCCAGCCTATCCGCGAGGATGGACCCGAAAGCCATCTTCTGACCAAGACCGGGACACCGACAATGGGGGGATTGCTGATACTTTCGGCGCTGACCTTGTCCACCCTGCTCTGGGCAAGGCTGGACAATGGATATGTCTGGATTGTGTTGGTGGTAACTGTTGGTTTCGGCCTTATCGGGTTCGTCGATGATCTCGCGAAGGTTTCGCGCGGGAATGTGAAGGGCGTGCCGGGCCGGGTCCGGCTGGCGATGGGCGCAGTGATCGGGCTGGCCGCAGCCATGGCTGCGATGTATCTGCACCCCAGCGCGCTTCAGGGCCAGCTTGCCGTGCCGGTGTTCAAGGAAGTGCTGCTGAACCTTGGCTGGTTTTTTATTCCCTTTGGCGCCTTCGTCATCCTGGGCGCTGCGAATGCTGTGAACCTGACTGACGGGCTGGACGGGCTGGCGATCATGCCTGTGATGATCGCTGCGACGACGCTGGGGATCATTGCCTATGCTGTCGGGCGGGTGGATTTCACTGCCTATCTGGATGTGCATTTCGTCCCCGGCGCGGGCGAACTGCTGATCTTCGTGGCTGCACTCTGCGGCGGTGGGTTGGGGT
>SLQN01000334.1 GCA_007131465.1 Paracoccaceae bacterium | reverse complement strand
GTCGAGGATCATGTCGATCTGTTCGCGCTTCGAGGGGATGACTGATGCCGGAATTCTGGGTTGCCTCGGGCCATCATCTGACGCGGCTGGACCGCGCGGGGCGGATGCTGGTCACGGATGAATTGATCCTTGCATGGCTGGCCCGCCCTGAAGTGCTGCCTCCGCCTGAAGCCTGCGACGCCGAGCGGCGTTTGCACAAACGCCTCATGACCAGCCCGCGCGCGAAAGTGTCGCAGATGGAATTGACCGCGCTGAAGGACCGCGATGCGCAGGAAAACTGGCGGTTTCTTCTGGGGTTGCGCGACAGGTTGCTGGCGGCAGGGTCAGTCGAGGACGGCTATGCGCAGATCATGCGCGATGGCGTGAGTATGCCTGCCGTGTTCATGGCGCAGCTTGTGCACCTGATCCTGCGCAATGCGCTGGACGGCTGCGATGATCCGCAGGTGTTGCGCGCCGCAGAGTGTTTCTTCCGTCCCCAGCGCAGTCATATCAAGGATGACAAGCTCTTGATGGCAGATGAGGAACTGGTGCAGCTCTACGAGCAGGAAATGCACGCCTCGCCGCTGACGGCCATGTTTTCCGGCGGGCTGGACAGTCTGGATGTGCTGGGCGGCGGCAATGAATGGACGTATTGGTCGCGCTCGGACGCGCATACAATGGTCCTGAATTTCGGCGGCGACCCGCAAGCCCGGCGCGGCATGGCGCAGGCTTTGGAAGCCTTCATCCGCCACATGCTGGGGCTGGAGGTGACAATTACCCCCCAGACCCGCGCCGATGACATAGACCTGCGCTGGTTTGTCGGGCTGGACCCGGCTGGCACGGCCATTGGCAATGCGCTGTGGCATGGCCAGCCCATGCCCGCTACACTGGTGGGGCTGTTTCGGATGGACGTGTCCGATCCCAGCCGTATCCGGCCCGACCTGCGCGGACAGCCCATCTGGCTGATCCTCGGCCTCGGGGCGGATGGGGCGATCCGCATGAAGCCGCAAAATCTGCTGACGGGCCTGCCGCTGGCAGAGCCTGCGCTGAACTGAAGGAAACAAGACCATGCCACAGGTCACCCTGCGCGTGTCTGTTCTGGCCATCCGCCGCCCGCCTGTCACGCGCTGGGGCAACGGAGAGTTGCGGCCCATCGCCGTATTGCCGCAGGAGCCTGACACAGCGGCGCATACATTGCTGGACACCGAAGACGGGGTCGAAACATGGTATCTTGGCGGGCGCGATCTGGTTCTGTATTCGGGCGACACAAGTCATCACCGCGATAATCTGGAGTCGCAGCGCCCGTCGATCTGGGTGGCGATGCGGGGTCAGGACCCCAGGCGCGCTGTGATTGTCGATGTCACTGCCGACCCTTATGAAGGGGAGGGCTATGCCTCCGATACGGATCTGATGGTCGAGGCCGTGCCGATGCCGGACGCGATCCGTGTGCGCATAGCAGAATTCATCGCCGCCCATCATGTCGAGATGCCGTTCAAGAAGCGCAAGCGGCTGGCGGCGGACCCCAATGCGATGACCGCCCGTGCGCCGCGCATCCTTCAAACGCAGGACAAATGGGTCAATACCCCCCGCAAGAGGTAGATCATGGCAAAGCCGCCCGAAGATGACAGCTTTCTGAACCGCTGGTCGAAGCGCAAGCGCGTCAGCGGCGGCGCACCAGAGCGGGCCGACGCTAACCCGCCTGCGCCTGATACACAGCCCGATGCTGCGCCTGATTCGTCGGAAGCGCTTGGCGAGGCAGAACTTGCCGCACTGCCATCGATCGACCTGTTTACCATCGACACGGACATTCGCCCGTTTTTGCAAAAAGGCGTACCCCTTGCCATGCGCAACGCAGCGTTGCGCAAGAAATGGTTGCTGACCCCGGCCATCCGGGACCACGCCGACCCAGCGGTGGATTATGCGTGGGACTGGAACACCCCCGGTGGTGTGCCGGGGGACGGGGTGGCGCCAAGCGCGCAACGGGCTGCCGAAATGCTGCGCGACCTGACGCAGCCCAACCGCGACGCGGCAGCGGATGGCCCTGCGGAAAACGACGCGGAATCAACGGCGCAGCCGTCACCGTCTTGCGCTGAAAATGCACCACAGCACATCCCGGCAGGGCAATCGCAGGGCATGGAAACCGTTTCGCAGGACACAGGCGCGCAGCGTTCCGGTGGGGCTGACATAAACCAAGAAAATCAGTCAGATATCGCCGAGCCCCCTGTGCGTAGGCGACATGGTTCTGCATTGCCGGACTAGACCGAAGATGTGAACCTGTGCGCCAGATACGTGTTATCCTATCTGGACAGACTGCCGCGCGCGCGTTACACTTTGTATACAGTTGTTCATGACTGCGAGAAGCGCGAACAGGACCTGCGTCACATGACGAACAGCCAGCCCACCCGTGGGTCAGCGATCACCGCGATAGATGCAGCGCGAAGCGAGCAATATCGCTTTCTTGCGCGCTTGTTGATGGCAGCGCCAGATCAAGCCTTGATGGAAGCGATCTCGCAACTGGAGGGGGATCAGACCGCGCTGGGTCAGGCCTATGGTGCGCTTGCAACGGCGGCGGCCAGCACCGACCCGCGCGCTGTCGAGCGCGAGTATTTCGAGCTGTTTGTCGGTGTCGGGCGGGGGGAATTGCTGCCTTATGCCAGTTTCTACCTGACAGGGTTCCTGAACGAGCGCCCCTTGGCCGTACTGCGCACGGACCTGGCGCAGTTGGGGGTGGCGCGCGCTGAAGGGCGGTTTGAACCCGAGGATCACATCGCGCTGCTGCTGGAAGTAATGGCCGATATGGCCGCCGGGAACATCGAAACCGGTCTTGACGGGCAGGGCGCGTTCTTTGCGCGCCACATCGCCCCCTGGGCCGGGCAATTCTTCGATGATCTGGCGATAGCGCCAAGTGCGCGCTTCTATCGCGCGGTGGCCGAAATCGGCCGACTGCTTACGGATATCGAGTCGCGGGCCTTCACGCTCGCGGCTTGATCAAGAACAAGAACTTCAGCCGGGATGGCGCAGCGCCTGCGCTGCCAATCCAGCCAAATGGGAGGGTTCCATGGCACAGGATAAGGGAAATCCGATAAGCCGCCGCGCCTTTTTCGGTGTCGCGGCCACAGGTGCAGCTTCTGCTGCGGCGCTGACCGCTGGCGGCGCACGCCCCAGCTTCGCGCAACAGACAGGGAATGAGCGCACGCGTGCGCGGTATCAGGTGACCGAGCATGTCGAGACTTTCTACCGCACCAACCGCTACTATCCTCGGGGGGAAAACTGATGCTGGTCAAACGCAGAACCCGTGAGGCGGCATCGACGGGCCGCCTGTCGCAGATGGCCGCTGGCATGGCCGCAAAGCCGCTGGACCGGCGCAGCTTTCTGCGCGCTTCCGGTCTGACAGTGGGCGGTCTGGCCGCGCTGTCGACACTCGGCGCAGGCATGACCCGCCGGGTCGAGGCTGCCGGTTTCACCGATATGAGCCAGCCGATCGAGCTGAAAAAGAATATGTGCACCCATTGCTCGGTGGGCTGCACAGTGATTGCCGAGGTGCAGAATGGTGTCTGGGTCGGCCAGGAACCGGCCTATGGAAGCCCGATCAACCGGGGCACGCACTGCGCCAAGGGCGCATCGGTGCGCGAACTGGTGCATGGGGACCGGCGCATCAAATACCCGATGAAGAAGGTGGGCGGCGAATGGCAGCGCATAAGCTGGGATCAGGCGCTCGACGAGATTGCCGAGAAGATGGGCGAAATCCGCACCAATTCCGGCGCAGATTCGGTCTATCTGCTGGGATCGGCCAAATTCTCGAATGAAGGGGCGTATCTGTTCCGGAAATTCGCGGCCTTCTGGGGCACCAACAATGTGGACCATCAGGCCCGCATCTGCCATTCGACCACCGTGGCGGGTGTGGCGAATACCTGGGGGTATGGCGCGCAGACGAACAGCTATAACGACATCCGCAATGCGAAAACCGTGATCTTCATGGGCTCGAACGCGGCCGAGGCGCACCCCGTGTCGTTGCAGCACATCCTGGAAGGCAAGGAAACCCAGCGTGCCAATGTCATTGTGCTGGACCCGCGCTTTACCCGCACGGCGGCACATTCGACCGAATATGTGCGTTTCCGCCCCGGCACGGATATTGCCATCATCAATGGGATGCTGTGGCACATCTTTGAAAACGGCTGGGAAGACAAAGACTACATTGCGAGCCGCGTCTATGGCATGGATCAGGTGCGTGAGGTTGTGAAAGCCTACACCCCTGATGTGGTCGAAGATATTTCGGGCATTGATGGTGAAACGCTCAAGCGTGTGGCGTATAAATTCGCCAAGGAACGCCCCTCGACCTTTATCT
>SLQN01000285.1 GCA_007131465.1 Paracoccaceae bacterium | reverse complement strand
TTGTACACAGCAATTCCGGCCCGGCTTCGGTGATCAGCACCGGCTCTGTAATTTACAGCCCGCCGTCTTCCAGCCAGAGCGCGGGCATGAAATGGATCACCATGCCGGGTTTCAACTCGGTCATGTCGCCGCGCCGCAAGGACAGCGTGCGCTCGCCCCAGTCGGGCGGATAGCTCAGCCCGACCGAATAGCCGCAGCGATTGTCCTTCTCGAAACCGCGCTTGTTCAGCGCCGCATTGAAGGCATTGGCCACATCCTCGGCCCGCGCGCCGGGGTGGCACTGGGCAAGCCCTGCCTCGGTCGCGTCCAGCACCGCTTCCTCGGCATGACGATACAGGTCCGGGACCGTGCCGAAGAACAAGGTCCGCGATTGCGGACAGTGATAGCGCCGATGCGCGCCCGCAATCTCGAAAAAGGTGGATTCGCCCGCGCGCATGGGCCGGTCATCCCAGGTCAGATGGGCCGCTGTCGCATCCAGCCCCGAGGGCGCCATCGGCACAATGGCCGGGTAGTCGCCCCATTGTCCGTCTGCGCCCTCGATCCCCGCGCGCGTGATCTCTGCCACCAGCTTGTTCTTGGGCATGCCCGGTTCCGCGACCTCCAGGATCACCTGATGCATGCGCTCCACGATCCGGGCCGCGCGCCGGATATACAGTAGTTCGGATTGCGATTTCACCAGCCGCTGCCAGTTCACCAGCCCGGTCGCATCGACAAAGCGCGCCTCGTGCAGATGGTTGACCAGCGTTTCATGGGCGGCGGCGGAATAGTAATAATTGTCCATCTCGACGCCGATCCAGCCGGTATTCCAGCCCCGGTCTATGATCAGCCCGGCCAGCGCCTCCATCGCATGTTTCTGAGGATTTTGCACATAGGTGTCATCATACGGCGCAATGCTGTCTTCCGAGCGCATGAAGACCGTGCGCTTCGCGCCCGGCCCGTCAATGCCGCGCCCCCACCAGACCGGTTCCCCCTCCAGTGGCAGCAGAACGGCCTGATGCACATAGAAGGACCAGCCATCATAGCCGGAGATCCAGTTCATGTTCGACGGGTCCGAGATGATCAGCAGGTCAAGCCCGCGGATGTCCATCTCGGCGCGCGCGCGTGCAATTCGCGCCTCGTATTCGGCATCGGTGAAGTTCGGGTTGGTCGTGGTCATGGGGTCTTGATCCGGGGCAAGGAAAGCGGCCCCGCGTCAGACGCGGGGCCGGAGGGTCAGTAACCGCCCGTGACGGCATCCAGCGCATCGCGCGTGACGGCGACAACGGTGTCGGCTTCAGCCGGGGTCAGGCACAGAGGGGGCGCAAAGCCGATGATCTCGCCCTGCGGCATGGCGCGCGCGATCACACCGCGTTTCGCCATTTCGCCCACCACCTGCGCGGTGACCTTCTCGGCCGCATCGAAATCCACTCGCGCGCCGGGGTCGCGCTGCAACTCCACCGCTGCAAGCATCCCGTCGCCGCGCACATCGCCCACAAAGCGGTGATCCGCCAGCGCCCCGGCCAGCGCCTGGCGGAAATAGGCGCCCGTGTCGCGCGCATTCTGCACCAGCCCCAGAGAGTCCACCAGCTTCAGGTTCGCCACGCCCGCCGCCGCCCCGATGGGATGGGCGGAATAGGTCCAGCCATGGCCGAAGGGGCCGAACTTGTCCGTCCCCTGTTCCAGAATCTTGTAAAGGTCATCGCTGACGATGGACCCCGACAAGGGCGCATAGGCCGAGGTCAGCCCCTTGGCGATGGTAATGATGTCGGGCGTGATCCCGTAATGGGTCGACCCCATCATCGTGCCCATGCGCCCGAAGCCTGTGACCACTTCATCCGCAATCAGCAGGATGTCATGTTTCTTCAGGATCGGCTGGATCGCCTCCCAATAGCCTGCAGGGGGCGGCACGATTCCGCCTGTGCCCAGAAGCGGCTCGGCGATAAAGGCCCCGATCGTATCCGCGCCCTCGTGCTCGATCATCTCTTCCAGCTTCGCGGCACAATGGGCAGTGAAGGCCGCCTCGCTCATGTTCGGGTCCGGGCGGCGGAAATAGTAGGGGGCTTCGGTATGGATGACCTCGGGCAGCGGCAGGCCGAATTTCGCGTGAAATGGCGTCAGCCCGGTCAGCGAGCCCGTAATCAGCCCGGACCCGTGATAGCCGCGCCAGCGCGAGATGATCTTGCGCTTTTCCGGCCGCCCCAGCACGTTCTGGATATACCAGACCAGCTTCACATTGGTTTCATTCGCATCCGACCCGCCAAGCCCGAAATAGACGCGGTTCATATGCGCGGGCGCGCGCTCGGCCACCATATGTGCCAGCGTGATCGAGGCTTCGGTCCCGTGTCCGACATAGGCATGGTAATAGGCCAGTTCATGCGCCTGCGCGGCGATGGCCTCGGCAATCTCGGTGCGCCCGTAGCCGACATTCACGCAATAAAGGCCCGCAAAGGCGTCCAGAAAGCGGTTGCCGTCGCGGTCCTCGATAAAGACACCCTTGGCCGTGCTGACGATACGATTGGGGCTTTCGCCGCGCCCATGCTGGCCGAAATGGGTGGACGGGTGCAGGAAGTTCTCTCGGTCCCACTGGGACAACTGGTCATTGGTCAGCATCAACTCTCCTTTCCGGCCATCAGGGCGATGGCCTGTGCGTCAAATTCGACAGGCCCCGATTGCATCTTTGCAAGTCTTGCCTGTCTGCGGGCCGTGCCTTGCGGGCAGGGCAGTGTCTGCTCAGCGCGCGGCCTTTTTGGGGTCAATCCGGTAGCTGCCTTCGGGCAGGTCCAGCGCCGCCGCCAGTTCCTGCAGTTGCGACATCGAGAGCGTGATGACCACGTCATCTTCCCGGATCTGGTCGAACTGGCGCAGGGTCACGCAATCCTCGAAGGCGGTGATGATGACATCCTCGCGCAGGGCTTCCGCGCGGGCCGCCCCTTCATCCACCAGCGTGATAACTGTCGCATCGAAGTCGTGTTCTATCGTAAACATGGGGCGATGCTAGTGCAGGGCGCAGGCACTGAAAAGCGGAAAACCCCGGCGACGGTGAAATTGGCGCTTTGCCCCTGAACGATCGTCCGGTTAAATCTTTGACGAACTGAAATTTGCAGGAAAGGTGCAGCAATGAAGACAGGTCTACTGGCAATCGCAGGGCTGCTTTTGGCGGGGACGGCGCTGGCCGATACCAGCCGTTTCGACGGGACTTATGCCATCGACCCTGCCGCGCAGGGCTGCGTGGTGGGCGAAGGCGATGTTCCGGGCGCGGCCATCAGGATCGAGGGCGGGCAGTTCTTTGGGGTGGAGTCAGTCTGCCAACTGGCCAATCCTACAAATATCCGTGACATGGATGCGACCCTGTTTGACCTGCAATGCGAAGGCGAGGGCACAGAGTGGTCCGAGCGCATCATGCTGATGAAAATGGACGATGGAAGTTTGCTGCGCGTTGTCAACGGATTGGCTTTTGCCAACCCGCCCTGCGAGGACTGAGGCGCATCATTGCTCTTGAGGCGCGGGGGCTATCGTTGCCCCGCAAAGCGCTGCGCCCACTCCGCGCGGTTGTCATCACTGATCTTGGCGAACAGGACCTCGGGCACAGTGAAGGCGTGGCCTGCGGGCAATGCGCCGAGCGCCGTTGCGACATCGTCGGGCCATGACCAGTCCTCGCAGTCCAGCGCGGCCATGATCCGCGCGCTCGCATCCGGGATGAAGGGTTGCGAGATGACAGCGTAGAACCGGATCAGGTTGAGCGCGAGTCGGATTTGCGCCGCCGCCAAGTCAGGGTCGGTCTTGAAGGCCGACCAGGGGGCCGCATCTTGCAGGTATTCATTGCCCAGAACCCAAAGCGCGCGCAGTTCGGCTGCCGATTTGCGCACCTCCATCGCTTCCATATGGCGGGCATAGGCGTCAAGGCGGGTGGTCAGGTCAGCGACAAGCTGCGCCTCGCGCGGGCCGGTCGTGCCGCCTTCGGGCACGACCTCGCCGAATTTTGACCGGCAGAACTTGGTCACGCGGCTGACCAGATTGCCCAGCACATCAGCCAGATCCTTGTTCACCGACACCTGAAAGTTTTCCCATGTGAATTCGGCATCGCTGTTTTCGGGCGCGTGCGACAGCAGCCACCAGCGCCAGTAATCCGCCGGCAGCAGGGACAAAGCCTGATCCATGAACACGCCGCGCCCCAGCGACGTGGAAAACTGCCCGCCATCATAGTTCAGGTAGTTGAAGGACTTGATGTAATCCACGAGCTTCCACGGCTCGGCCCCGTCGAAATTTGCGCCCATCAGTGTGGCAGGAAAACTCAGCGTGTGGAAAGGCACGTTGTCCTTGCCCATGAACTGCACATAGCGCACATCGT
>SLQN01000417.1 GCA_007131465.1 Paracoccaceae bacterium | reverse complement strand
TGTGCTCGCCAACAGCTACAGTCGTGGACCCGATCAGAACCCCGCCTGCGCCCCCGCCGCCGCCATAAGGCCCGGAACCCGCAGCGCCGCCGCCGACAATCAGAAACTCGACATTACCGCCGCGCGTGAAGTCGAGTATCAGCGAGGTCAGGCAGGTATGCACGCGGAAGAACTTGCCACCCTGCGTGATGACGGTCTCGATGCCGCCGGATGCGCTGACCGACATGACGCCCGGCGCGGACCTGCCGACACGCAATGGCCGTGACGATACAGTGAAATCCGTGACAACCTTCATGCGAGCACCAGGGCGTGGATGCCCGCTGCCGTGGTTCCGGTTGCGTTAACCCTGCGCACGCCCACCGGCAGGATCGCGAAATCCGGCAGCGTGACCTGGCGCGCATCGCCCGATGCTGTCACGAGCGAGAGCGTGCCGCCGGTTTCGACATAAAGCGCGATTGCCATCCGGGCGATATCTGCCCCGTCATCCGGCGTGACGGGCTGGATATCGGTTGCAGGGCCCTGAAGCGAGCCGGCGCGGTTTGCGAATGGATTGGTCATGAGCGTATTCCTTTGCGTTTCGGGAAGGAGTCGAATTGCAATGTTTGTCGCATAGCTGGGTTAATTCCTGACCTTCGCACCGTACGCTGCCTTTTGCGCACTGCGGCGGCATGCGTAGGCAGATCAGCGACCACACCCGCCCCGACGATCAGAGCCCGGAGCTTGCCTTCTATATAAGCGCCGTCTCGCGGGGCACCCCAAGGTAACCAGACCCGTGTGCCTTTGCGATCCTGCACAACGTCCCCACCGTCAAACCTGACGGCTTGCTGGCGCGCGCTGCCGCAACGGCAGTGCGAACTGCACCTTGGTCATCAGACTGCCATGGATCGCATGCGTCGGGAAAACAGCCCCCCGGACTGTTGTCCGACCCTCCTGATTCAGAAAGCGGCGACCGGATCGAGGTGTCAATTCCCGGGGTAACCGCGCCATCCGCCCACACCCGGGTGGAATGCGCGACCTGCATCCTCCATGCGAAACGTGCTTCACCCTGACCAAAAATCATCTTGGCGCAGACACAGACGGGCCAGCAGGTCTGCCGCCTGATCATGATTCCCGATACGCGGCGCGATGCGCGCCGAATCCTGTCCGCGCTGCCCGGCGAGTCCCTCCAGGCGCGGATCATCCGGCGCAACCTGTACGCCAAGACCCGAAGCGATGGCCAAAAGAGTGTCGGGCAGCGCTTCGGGCCGGTTGTAAAGCTCCTCGAACAACAGCCAGTCATGTGCGATGCGGCGCGCGCGCAGCAGGGCAAGCACCTGGCCCAGCGCGGAATAATCCTGCCTTACACGCGCCTTCAGCGCGCCAAGGTCGATGCCGGGCGGGGTGATCTCGCCCGCCTCGATGGCCGGGTAGATGCGGGCGGCCGCATCCGGTCCCCAGGCCCCGGTTGCCATGGCAACAGCCAGCGAAAGCTGGCGCTTAGCCTCATCCCGGCGGGTCAGCAGCATGATGCCATAGCCCTGCCGGTCAGCCTGTGTGATCAGCGCCATTGTCAGCGCGATTGGTAGAAATTCGAAACAATGCTTGATGTTCGGGCGGTCGCGCAGCGCATCGCACATGCCCTGCATCAGGGGCTTGGGGTCTTGATCGCGGCAAAGGGCGGTAACATGAGCCAGTCGGCGGTCGCGGTTGAACGGCTCATGCTCGATGGTACGAAACCGCGAAACCTTCGCAAGGAACCCCGTCAGGGACGTGCCCCCGGTGCGCCGCAGGGTCAGGATCAGCCAGGGTTTTTCAACCATCGCGCCATGCCTTCCTGCGCATCCGCTCCTGCGCCCGGCGTCCCGGAGCACGCAGCGATGTGGGCGCATCCAGCCGCCGGTTGCACGGCAATGCCGCGTCAACGCCCCGCGACCCGGCGCGGTGTCGGGGCGAAGCATCGCGCGCACCATCCCGGCTATGGCCCTGCCCGCAGTCATGGCCCCGCGCGGTCGCAAATCCCGCCCGCTGTATCGCCCCCCACGAGGGCGCCAACGCCCCCCCACGCCGCCAACTTGGCCGCACGGCGCGGCCATCGCGCGGCGGCCGGGCGCAAGAGTGATCGCGTGAGCGAGTCATCCGGGCAGCCCCGGTCGATCAAGGGCTGTGTCACTTGCCGCTATCCGTTCACCTGTCACAGGGCTGCGATCAGCCCCCGCGTACCGACTTGCAACCGCAGTGTCGGAAACAGACTGCACCCTATGCAACATCTCGGCGCAGGTTTTCCAGACCGGCCGGTCAGCGCGCAGGCGGATCACGGGATAGTCCGGGGCATCCAGCCGCCGGTTACGCCGCAGCGCCGCGTCATACGCCTGCGACCCGACCCGGTGGCTGGGCGAAGCGCGCCGTGCAAGGCGCTGGGCGATCACGCTGGTCGGGGCATGCAGGTGAATGACTCGCTCAACCCCGCCGACATGATCCGCCACGATCTGCCCATGCCCGCCGACAATGAAAACCGCACCACCGCTTGCCAGCATCCGGGCGCGCATCACTGCGACGCGGTCGCGCGGCCAGATCCAGCGCGGTGGCACTGCGTCGGGCGGCGCGTGGCGCATCAGGTCATGCGCCAGATCGGCATAGCGCCCGTTATGGCTGTAGCACCCGATCTCGATATCCGCCTCGACCGTGCGAAACCCAAGTGTCTGCAGGAAATGCCCCAGCCGCGTTTTGCCCGTTCCGTTATTGCCTGTCACCAGATACAGCCCTTGCGGCAGGTTCGCACAGGCCGCCGCCCCCTGCGCCACCATCTTGAGCCCAGCTGGTGTCAGCTTCTGGCGCAAAAGCGTCTGGTGCCGTTCGAGCAGGGCGCTGACACGCGCCTCATCCCCGATCTCGCGCAGGCAGCCGATGGCGCGCAGAACGGGTTCCAGCGGTGACAGCCCCGCACCCGCCAGCCGGTCCCACAGCTTTGCTGCAAAAGCATGGTCGCCCGCAAGCGTCGCGATCTCGGCCCCCGGGCGCAGCAGGTCTGCGCGCGCAGGCCAGCGCGCCAGTGCCGGTTTCAGATGCGCCAGCGCGCGCGCGAACGCGCGGCATTGCCGATGCAGCGCGGCCAGATGCAGGGCCAGGTCCGCGTCAGGTGCAAGGGTCTGCTGCGCCTCCAGATAGCAGATGGCGGCGCGGATATCGCCCTTGAGCAATTTCTTCCGCGCCCGCTGCGCCAATGCGTGCGGGTCCAGCCGCGTCGCCTGTGCGACATGCCAGCTCAGATCACGCGGGGGCAGCGGCGATGGGTGGGGCAAGATGTCCTCCGGCGTTGCGCGGGCGGGCAAAAGGCCCGCGGTCCTGCCAGTATCGCAACGCAGGGTTAAGGCAGTTTTAAGCATCCGCTGGCAGACTCGGGAAAATCGCACGTGGCACAGGATGAAGACAACAGATGACAGACCCCGCAACAAAAGCGTCGCTGCCGGATGAATATGTGTTTATCGTAACCTATGGCCGGTCAGGCTCGACCGTGTTGCAGGCGCTTGTGAACACGATCCCAGGCTATCAGATCCGGGGCGAGAACCAGAATGCGCTTTACCCTTTGTTTCAAGGCTGGAAGGCGATCGCCACCAGCCCCGACATGCAGCGGATGCGCCGCGCCGGCGACATGTCGGAGGCCACGCATCCGTGGTTCGGCGCAGAGAACACGGACCCCGCCTCATATCGCGCCGCGCTGTGCCGGACATTTGCCGCCTCGATTCTGCAACCCGGCTCCGAAACGCGGGTCAGCGGGTTCAAGGAAATCCGCACCATTCCGGCCCAGCCCGATCTTGCGGAATATCTGGAGTTCATGCGCGAAGGCTTTCCAAAGGCGCGGTTCATCTTCAACACCCGCGACCCGGAGAAAGTGGTCCGCTCCTCGTGGTGGCGACAGCATGACCCGGCCAAGCTGACGTCCATGATCGCCCGGACCGAGACCGCTTTTCGCCACTTCACGCGGGCCAACCCCGACCGCGCCATCTGCCTGCATCATGACGACTATATCGCCGATCATACCCGATTCGCCCCGCTATGGCGGTTGCTGGGGGCGCAGCCCGCGCCGGATGCGCTGGCCCGCGTCATGGCCACGCGGCTGACCCATGCCACGCTGCCGTCCCATGACCGCCGCCGCGCCGGCCCGGTGGAGGCCTGGGCATGATGCTGGACATGACCGCCCACCCCGCGCAGGCAACCCACCTGCGCACCACCCCGGAACTGTCGGTGCGCGCCGGGCCAGTCACGTTGCCGCGCGCGGGTCGCTTGTGTCTGGAGATTGATCTGCGCCAGCACCCCTTTGTGTCGCTGGATTTCCGGGATGCGGCGCAAAGCTGCATTCCGTTGCATTTGTC
>SLQN01000271.1 GCA_007131465.1 Paracoccaceae bacterium | reverse complement strand
GAACTGGTGATCTACGTCGCACTCGGGCTGCTCTGGGCGTTCCCGCTCAAGCGGCTGTTTCTGGGCATCAGCAAGCCTGACCCGGACGCCCCCAAGGACGGCGGATAAATTTCGGCTTCTCAGGCACGCGATAGCTGTGGGCCTTGGCTTGCGCTGGTTGTTCGGGGCGAGGCCGCGTATCGGCAACTCTCTGCCTTGTGTTGGCTGCGTCATCAAATCGTGGCTTTTGCTGGCGCGGAAATGAGCTATCTACACGTCATGAAAATAGCGCGCCGTTCCCTTATTCTTGCCCTGCCTGCACTCGCCCTGGCCCGCCCGGTCTTCGCGCAGGCAATCCCGCTGCGTGAGATATCGCGCTATTTCAACAGTTTTCAGACGGCCGAGGGCGATTTCACCCAGATCAACCCGGACGGATCGCTGGCCACGGGCCGGGTGTTCATCCGCCGTCCCGGCCGGGTGCGGTTCGAATATGATCCACCCGAACAGTCGCTGGTCATGGCCGGGGGCGGGCAGGTGGCGATCTTCGATGGCCGCTCCAATCAGGGGCCGAACCAGTATCCGTTGCGCCAGACCCCGCTGAACCTGATTCTGGAACAGAATGTCGATTTCGAGAACCGGCGCATGGTCGTGGGTCACACAACGGACGGGACCACCACCAGTGTCGTCGCGCAGGATCCCGAGAACCCGCAATATGGCTCGATCCGGCTGATCTTTTCGGCCAATCCGACCGAATTGCGCCAATGGGTGATCCGCGATGATACCGGGGCGGAAACCACGGTCATTCTGGGCAATCTGCAATTTGGCGGCACGCTCTCGGCGCGGCTGTTCAACATCACGGCGGAAATGGACGCGCGACGGCGCTAACCGGCGCTAAGCGACTGGGGCCAGCGCATCGGGATGGGCCGCCTTTACTTCGGGCAAGGCCATTGCGGCGGCTTCCAGAACCCGCAACCGCGCAAAGGCGTCCAGCCCGACCCCCCAGCGCCGTGCATTGTAGATCTGCGGCAGCAGGCAGATATCGGCCAGACCCATCCGCGCCCCGTGGGCGAAGGGACCGGTCTGCGGGTGGTCCAGCAGCGCCTCGACCGCTTGCAACCCGGTGGTGATATGATGCTGCATCCAGTCGGCCACCGCCATCCCGCCAGTTTCCGCCACCATCCGCGCCACGCGCAGGTTGCACACGGGCTGTATCTCCATCGCCACGGCCATCGCCAATGCGCGCAGCCGCGCGCGCGCGGCCATGTCCTGCGGCAACCAGCCCGCCCGGCGCGTCTCGTTCAGGTATTCGAGGATCGCCAGCGATTGTGTCAGCCGCAGCCCGTCGATGTCCAGCGTCGGCACGACCCCCTGCGGGTTGCGCGCCAGATTGGCGGGGCTGGCCTGCTCACCGGCCAGCAGATCGACAGGGACGGACTCATAGTCCAGCCCCAGAAGGTTCAGCCCGATCCGGACACGATACGCCGATGACGACCGCCAATAGTCATAAAGTCGGATCATCCGCGTCCCCGTGCACCCTGATGCGGCAGGATAACCTTGACATCGTTGCAAATGCAACCAATAACGGCATAGGGGACGCATTGACAGGGGGTTGCCATGACACGCCATGATCTGCCGCAGGGAATGGTGCGCGCACCATCTCATACTGGCCCGAATGAAGGCTACATGCCCGGCTTCGGCAATGATTTCGAGACCGAAGCCCTGCCCGGCGCGCTGCCACAGGGTATGAACTCGCCGCAGAAATGCAATTACGGACTGTATGGCGAGCAGCTTTCGGGCACGGCCTTCACGGCCCCCAGCCATCAGAATGAACGGACATGGTGCTACCGCATCCGCCCTTCGGTCAAGCATTCGGGGCGCTTTGCGAAAATCGATCTGCCCTACTGGAAATCCGCGCCCTGCATCGATCCGGATGTGATCAGCCTTGGCCAGTATCGCTGGGACCCTGTGCCTCATACCGACCAGCCGCTGACATGGCTGACCGGCATGCGCAGCATGACCACGGCGGGCGATGTGAACACGCAAGTCGGCATGGCCAGCCATATCTACCTTGTCACCGAGTCGATGAAAGACGCCTATTTCTTTTCGGCCGATAGCGAATTGCTGGTGGTCCCGCAGGAAGGGCGGCTGCGGTTCTGCACCGAACTGGGCGTGATCGATCTGGAACCGAAGGAAATCGCCATCCTCCCGCGCGGGCTGGTTTACCGCGTGGAGCTGCTGGACGGCCCCGCGCGCGGCTTCGTGTGCGAGAATTACGGCCAGAAATTCGAGCTTCCGGGCCGCGGACCCATTGGCGCGAATTGCATGGCCAACCGGCGCGATTTCAAGACGCCCGTCGCAGCGTTCGAGGACGTAGAGACCCCGTCAACCCTGACCATCAAGTGGTGCGGCCAGTTCCACCAGTGCGAGATTGGCCATTCGCCGCTGGATGTGGTCGCCTGGCACGGCAATTATGCGCCGGTGAAATACGACCTGCGCACCTATTGCCCGGTCGGCGCGATCCTGTTCGACCACCCGGACCCGTCGATCTTTACAGTGCTGACAGCCCCTTCCGGGGTGCCGGGCACGGCGAATATCGACTTCGTGCTGTTTCGCGAACGCTGGATGGTGGCGGAAAACACCTTCCGCCCGCCATGGTATCACAAGAACATCATGTCCGAGATGATGGGCAATATCTATGGCCAGTATGACGCGAAACCGCAGGGCTTCGTGCCGGGCGGCCTGTCGCTGCACAACATGATGCTGCCCCACGGCCCGGACCGCAATGCGTTCGAGGGCGCATCGAATGCCGATCTGAAGGCCGAAAAGCTGGACAACACCATGTCCTTCATGTTCGAAACCCGCTTCCCGCAGCACCTGACCGCTTTCGCGGCCAATGAGGCCCCCTTGCAGGATGATTATGTCGATTGCTGGGACGGGATCGAGAAGAAATTCGACGGCACGCCGGGGCTGAAATAGCGCATGGCCCGCGTCACCATCCTCGGGGCCAAGGGTGGCCCGGCTGTCCGGCAGGGCGGCGCGATGCCGACCGCGCTGCTGGTCGAGATGGGGGGCGCGCAGGCCGTGGTCGATTGCGGGCTGGGGGTGACGCGCGGGCTGGTGGATGCGGGGATGGACCTGCGCCACCTCGCGCATATCGTCATCACGCATCTGCATTCCGATCATGTGCTGGAACTGGGCGCGCTGATCCACACCGCCTGGACGACGGGGCTGAAAACCCCGGTAGATGTCTGGGGGCCTGCCGGGTTGCGGGCCTATTGGGACGGGTTCATGGCCGCAATGGCCTTTGATTGCGACCTGCGGGTGCGCGACGAAGGCCGCCCGCCACTGGGCGATCTGGTGCGCCTGCATCTTCTGGAAGAAGGCGCGTTTTCTATCGGCCCGATCAGCGCGCGCGCCCTTCGCGTGCCGCACCCGCCAGTGACGGACTGTTTCGCCCTGCGGCTGGAAGCTGCGGGCAAGGTGCTGTGCCTGTCGGCCGATACCGCCCATTTCCCGCCCCTGGCCGATTTTGCGCGGGGGGCGGATGTGCTGCTGCATGAAGCGATGCTGCCCGCAGGGATCGAGGCGATCATCGCCAAAACCGGCATGGGCGACAAGCTGCGCAACCACCTGACCGCCAGCCATTCGACCGCCCTGGAGGCCGCGCAGATTGCGCAAGCAGCGGGCGTCGCGCATCTGGTGTTCTATCACCTTATCCCCGCCGATGACCCGGATGTCACGTCCGATCACTGGCGCGCGGCGATTCGGGGGCAGTGGGATGGCCCCTTTACACTGGCCCGTGACGGGCTGTCGCTGGAATTCTGAAAGGATCGTGCCGTGCCACTGTTGCGAAGCTGGGTCGAAAGCGCCAATCGCCCCGACACTGACTTTCCCCTGAACAACCTTCCGCTGGGGGTGTTCACCGCGCATGGCCTGCCGCGCTGCGGGGTTGCGATTGGCGACCGGATTGTGGACGCGACCGGGCTGGAGGAAGCGGGACTGCTGGTCCTCGATGACGCGCCGGTTCTGGACGAGCCGTTCTGGAACGCCGTGATGGAGCTTGGACCCGAGGCATGGGATGCGCTCCGCACCCGCCTGACGGAACTCTTGCGCGACGGCGCTGCGGACCAAGCGAAAGTCGAACCCTTCCTGCACCCGATGGCAGGGGCGGAATTGCACATGCCCTTTGCCGTGGCCGAATACACCGATTTCTACGCGGGCCGCCACCATGCCACCAATGTCGGAACCATGTTCCGGGGCGCGGAAAACGCCCTGCCGCCCAACTGGCTGCATATCCCCATCGGCTATAACGGGCGTGCGTCCTCGGTCGTGGTGTCGGGCACGGAGATCCGCCGCCCCTGGGGGCAGGTGAAAGG
>SLQN01000062.1 GCA_007131465.1 Paracoccaceae bacterium | reverse complement strand
GGACGCGCGCAGCGATGTCGTCCGCCGATTGCGCGCTACTCCACACCCGCACCTCGTCCACTGCCCCGCGGAACCGATTGTTGCCATTCGCCGCCGCGCCAAGCGTCAGCGCTGCAAGGCTGTGCGCCACCTCGCCGTCGAAGGCCTGTTCGTCCACCATCACGCCGTCGAGGAACAACCGCAGGGCCGCGCCGTCATAGCTGGCGGCGACATGCACCCACTGACCGGTTCCGGGCAACGCCGCCGACACCGACGTATTCGTGTCGGCATAGTTGTTGACAAAGAAATTCACCCGCCCGTCGGCGCCGAGATACAGCCCGAAACCATCGCCCCAACCAGCGTTGGAACCCTTGGCGATGATCGTTGCCCACTGGTCGAAGGCATCGACCCGCAGCCATGTCTCGATGGTGAAACTCTCGGATCGCAGCGCCGCGTCATCATCGACCCTGACAAGGCGATGGGCGGAACCGTCGAACAGCCAGGCCCGATCCTCGCCCCCTGCTGCGGTTGGTGCCGTGGACGGACGCAGCGCCTCCGCCAACCCCGCACCGCCGTCGCCAAGGACACCGGTCACCTCTTCGCCGTAGCCCACCACCTCGGCCATATCGTCCGACAGCAACCGGAAGGCATAGTCGCCGATCCGGTCGGTGGCATCGCCGATCGTCAGCACGTAATCGCCCGCGATCAGGTCCAGCACGGGGTTGCCGTCCCGCCCATCGGAGTTGCGCATATCGCGGTTGCTCACCTCTGCGCCGCGCGGGCCGTCCAGTGACCAGCGGATCGTCGCGGGCGACAGCGCGTCGAAAAAGAGCCGCGTGTCCTCGGCCAGGCTGAAATGCAGCTCGTGGCGCTGCCCCGCCTGGGTCAGTCGGCCGATGACCTCCTCGCCCACGGCGATGTCGCGCTGCTCGTCCACGACCCGCTCGACGACGAAGCCGTAGTTCACGTCACTGGTGCTCCAGATGTAGCCCTCGATCAGCAGCGTGTAGGTGCCGGTCACCGGGACCGTCAGTCGCGCCGGGTCAGATGACGGTTCGAACCATTGATTGGAAAACAGCGCGTTGCCATCGGGATCAATCAGGCTCCATTCCGCCCCCCAGCCGCCGACGCTGCGCACCGCGTCGAAATAGAGGTCGGTCCCCGCCGTGGCCTCGAACCGGTAGAGGCTGGTCTCCCGCCCCGATTCGCCCAGCATGCCGTCGATTCGCGTGCCAGTGTCGATCGGCGTCGCGTTGTCGACGTTCAGCAGGCGGAACTGATACTCTGCCTGATGGTCGCCGATTGCGTCCACTTCCATCAGATAGGTGCCAGCCCCTAATGACAGGATGGACCCGCCGCCGCTGCCATCCGCCTGGGTGAAGCGCGTCGGCTCGACCACCACGCCGCCGGGCCCGGTCAGCGACCAGCGCATCTGGTTGTCGTTGGTCAGCGAATCAAAGAGAATGGTACGCTCTTCCGCCAGATCAAATGTATAGACATCTGTTTTTCCGGGAAAATCTATGCTGCCCGACACCGGGATCAGATCGGCCGACAGCAGCATCCGCGGCTCGAAGGTATCAAGATGGAGTCCACGCTCCAGGCTCTTTGTCAGAGCCGATGACCGTGGTTGGGGAAAGGCGCTTACGCTTGTTGACAGGCTGGAGGCGCTAAGAAGGCGCGACAGCGCGGACCTGCCGCGTTTTCGACGACCGAAATGCTGAAACATTGTCACGGGGCCACCACCGTAAGTGCAATGAAATCGGGCGCAGTACAAATTTTCGTGGATTCACGTGGACACAAGCTTAACCAATCGATAATTTTTCATCAAACAAAATCGTGATCCGGGATTGCGCAAACATGCAGACAAGCTCATCCAGCAGGGGCAAGGGGTTTTGCGCTGCAACGCTGTTTGCCGCGCTGGCCCTTTCACCCGCATCGGCAACATCACTGGATCCCGTCAGTTGCCTCATCCAGCCCGAGGACACAGTCCGCCTTGCCACACCCGTCGCCGGAATCGTCGCCGAAGTCGCATTTGACCGTGGCGACACAGTCGCCGCAGGGGATGTGATCGCCCGGCTGGACGCCACGCTTGAGACCATTGCACTCTCCATGGCCGAGGCGCGCGCAGAAAGTGACGCGCGCACCCGCGCGGCCGAGGCCCGGCTTGCCTTCATGAACACCAAAGCCAGCCGCGCCGAGGATCTGGCATTGCGCAACGCAATCTCTCAGACCGAGGCGACGCAGGCCCGGCTTGATGCCGATATCGCTCGGCACGACCTGGACGAGGCGCTGCTGGCAGGACGTCTCGCTCTGATCGACGCGGAACAGGCCCGTGCCGTTCTGGACCAGAAGGTGCTGCGCACACCTATCGATGGGGTAGTGGTCGAGCGCCTGCTGACGGCCGGTGAATTTCGCGATCCGCAATCGCATATCGCCACGATTGCCCGGCTAGACATCTTGCGGGTCGAGGCTTTCGCGCCACTGCACTATTACTCTCACCTTGCTGTGGGTCAGCAGGTCGCCATCCACCCCGAGGCACCCTTCGAAGGCATCCACATGGCCGAGATAACTGTGATCGACCAGGTATTCGACGCGGCCACGGCCACTTTCGGGCTGCGGATGACGCTGCCCAACCCGGACCTGGTTCTGCCTGCCGGCTTGCGCTGCGAGGTGCATTTCGCACCCTGAGCGTGGTCGGACCGGTTGCTGCTCGCAGCGACAGAGTGGATTTCACGGCGGGCGGGCAGGTGTTTGACCCGCCCGCTTCGGCACGGCACGGCAAATCCGGCCCTAGCGCATGTCCATCACAAGCGCGCCGGGTTTTCCGCCCAGATTTCGGGGGACCCGGCCGCATGCAACCGGGAGGGCGCGATGTTTGCGCTATACTACGGCGCGAAGGCAGAAACCCGTTGTCTTGCACCGGGGCGCGGATTAACCCTGACCCTGTAGTCATAGCCGACAGGAGCCCTCCATGCGCGCGACCCGCATCGTTCAGAAGATCCTTGCCAATTATGAGGGCGAGACGCCAGGGGTGAAGGCAAACCTGTGCCGGATGCTGATGCAGGGCAAGCTGGGCGGGACCGGCAAGATGATCATCCTGCCAGTGGATCAGGGGTTCGAACATGGCCCGGCGCGCACTTTCGCTGCCAACCCGGCCGCCTATGATCCGCAGTATCACTATCAGCTGGCACTCGATGCAGGGCTGAACGCCTATGCCGCGCCTCTTGGCATGATCGAGGCCGGGGCGGATACCTATGCCGGCCAGATTCCCACGATCCTGAAGGTGAACTCGGCCAATTCGCTGATGTCGGGCACGGCTGGCAAGAACCAGGCCGTCACGGGGTCGGTCGCGGATGCGCTGCGGCTGGGCTGTGCGGCCATCGGCTTCACCATCTATCCCGGCAGCGATTGCGCGCTGGACATGTTCGAGGAAATTTCGGCCATGCGCGCCGAAGCGGCGGCCAAGGGCATTGCGACCGTGATCTGGTCCTACCCGCGTGGCGAGGCGATCACCAAGGAGGGCGAGACCGCAATCGACGTGGCCGCCTATGCCGCGCAGATCGCAGCACTGCTGGGCGCGCATGTCATCAAGATCAAATTGTCCACCGACCATCTGATGCTGCCAGAGGCAAAGAAAGTCTATGAGGACCAGAAGATCGACATCGCCACCCAGGCCGCGCGGGTGAAGCACTGCATGGAGGCAAGCTTCAATGGTCGCCGCATCGTGGTGTTTTCGGGCGGTGCGAAGAAGGGCGCCGATTCGGTCTATGACGATGCGCGCGCCATCCGCGATGGCGGTGGCAACGGCTCGATCATCGGGCGCAACAGCTTCCAGCGCGACCGCGAGGATGCGCTCGCGATGCTGGCCAAGCTGGTGGACATCTACAAGGGCAAGGCCTGATCTGACGCGATCCGGTACAGGATGCACGCGCGCCCGGCTTCGGGCGCGTCTTGCATTGCGGCAAGGGCTTGCTTCGGATCAGCGCAGCCTCTAAATGTTATGTCATAACATTACAGGAGGCTTCGATGTCCGCTCCCGATCCGCGCCTGCCCGTCACTGTGCTGTCCGGTTTTCTGGGCGCAGGCAAGACTACGCTACTCAACAATGTGCTGAACAATCGCGACGGGCGGCGGGTCGCCGTGATCGTCAATGACATGTCCGAGGTCAATATCGACGCCGACCTGATCGCCGCCGGGGTGGACCTGAAGCGCGGCGAAGAGAAACTGGTCGAGATGTCGAATGGCTGCATCTGCTGCACCCTGCGCGACGATCTGCTGGCCGAAGTGCGCAGGCTCGCGCAGGAGGGCCGCTTCGACTATCTGCTGATCGAATCGACCGGCATTTCCGAACCCCTGCCCGTGGCCGCGACGTTCGAATT
>SLQN01000330.1 GCA_007131465.1 Paracoccaceae bacterium | reverse complement strand
ATGCTGACGGTGCCGTCAATGACATGATAGACCGCGTTTTCCGCTTCGGCTTCTTCTTCTGCCGTGACCAGTGTAACCCCGCCCGACGCTTCCAGTCGCTGGATGCGCCCGTCCCCGGCGGCGGCGTAGATGATGCGGATCAACTGCGCGGCAAGGCGCATGTCGCCCTGGCCCAGTACGGCGTTGCCGGTGAAGACGGTCTCGCCTGTGGTATTGTCCACTTCCAGACTGTCGGCGCGCATTTCAACGGGCTCGCCGCGTACCGCGTCCAGCCCCGACAATGTCAGCCCCATTCCCTGCGCCGCCAATGACGTGGCGCTGCAAGCCAGCGCTGTCATGACTGCGAATGAAACCGCTGAAAACCGCACGCGCTCAATCCTCTTGCTCTGGCAGGTATAACAGCCTGACATTGCCCCGGAAGGCAAGCATATAACCGCCGGGACGCCCCGGAACCGTGGTGATTTCCACTGCATCGGACCGGATCTCGCCGGGAGGGCCCTGCGCCTCGATCCCGCCGCTGCCCTCCAGATGGGTGCGTTCCAGGGCCGAGCGCAAGAACGGCATGGTCGCGCTGTATCCGTCCGAGGTTTCCAGCGTTACCGCGCCGCGCAGAACCATCATGTCACGGCTCTGATCAACCTCGCCCGTATCGCCACCAAACCATGCACTGCGTCCCGACGCGAATTGCAGGTTACCTTCCGGTGCCTCCAGCGACAGCCGGATCGGCCCTGTCTGCGTCAGGTCGGCGGGCGTTCGCACAGTGGCGGCCCGGATCGTCAGTGCAGTCTCATCCTCGGTCACGCCCGCAAAACGGGCCGTGCCGATGCGCGGCTCGCGCGTCAGTTCGGCCACATCCAGCCCGGCCATATCCACGGCGCGCTGCGGATCGATGTTTTCCGACAGCAGAAACACTGTGGACAGAAGCGCCACTGCCCCCAGCGGCAGGACCAGTCGCGCGAGTTGTGCGACCCTTGCGCCGAAGCCGGTAAATGGACCACGCGCGACCATCGGGGTGATCAATGCGCGAAGATATCGGTGTCGGGCCAGCCCAGCAGGTCCAGTTCCGCGCGCATCGGCAGGAAATCGAAACAGCGCCGCGCGATCTCGGTCCGGCCCTCGCGCGCAAGCATCGCGTCCAGTTCGTGGCGCAACCGATGCAGATACAGGACATCAGAGGCGGCATAGGCGGCCTGCGCCTCGGTCAGTTTTGCCGAACCCCAGTCCGAGCTTTGCTGTTGCTTGGAGATATCGACCCCCAGCAGTTCCGCCAGCAGGTATTTCAGCCCGTGCCGGTCGGTGTAAGTGCGCACCAGCTTTGACGCGATCTTGGTGCAATAGACGGGCGATGTAACCACTCCATAGCTGTGGCGCAGAAGAGCAATGTCGAAGCGCCCGAAATGGAACAGCTTGGTCACGTCCGGGTGGCCCAGCAGGCGCACCAGATTGGGCGCGGGCCGGATGTCGCGCGCGACCTGCACCAGATGCGCTGTGCCGTCGCCACCGGACAACTGGACAAGGCACAACCGGTCCCGATGCGGATGCAACCCCATGGCTTCGCAGTCGATCGCCACGCTTGGCCCCAGGTCCAGCCCGTCGGGCAGGTCATCCGCATGCAGGTGAATGGTCATCGCGGCCTCTCGGTTTGGGTTTGCTGCCTCGGGCTAGGCGGGTTGGACCTGAAAATCAAGCGGTTTGCATCTTGCGCGGGCGCACTGGCGTCAAGTTCGCGACAGCGGGCCGGGCCATGCGCCCCGCGCCGCCAGAACCGCGCGCAGCAGGGTCGGGCAGTCGGTCATCAGCCCATCGACCCCCATATCCAGAAGCCGCGTCATCTCGGGCGCGTCGTTCACGGTCCAGACCTGCACCGCGACACCCGCTGCATGGGCTGCGCGCACAAAGCGCGGGGTGACGACGGGAATGCCGTTCCACTGCGCCGGAATCTGGACCACGCCGAAACCTGCCAGCGCCAGCGGCAGCCCCCAGCCCCGCGCCACAAGCCGCGCGACCTGCCCATGCGCGGGCGACCACAACAGCCCCGGCCCCAGCCGGTCCACGGCCGCGCGTGTGCGCGCCGGGTCGAAGGCCCCGATACACACCCGCTCCAGCACCCCAAGCCGCATAATCAGGTCGCACAGCGGGCCGATGACCGCCTGTGATTTGGCCTCGATGGTGACAAACAGCGCCGGGAAGTTGCGCAGTAGGGACTCGAGCGTCGGGATTTCGGCTCCGCCGCGCGTGCGCACATGCCGCAATTCGGCAAGGTCGAGATCGGCGATCCGGCGCGGGTCATCGCACAGGCGCATCAGATCGGGGTCGTGATGGATGACGACCACACCGTCACGGGTGGCATGCACATCCAGTTCGACATGACTATATCCCAGCGCCTGCGCATGCGCGAAGGCGGGCAGGGTGTTCTCCTCGACCTCGCGCGCGCCACCGCGATGCGCGATGGCTATCGCGCCGGGGCTGGCAAGAAAGGGTTGCCTGGGGCGAAAACTCATGCGTTTATCATGCAGTGATTTGCGCGCATGTCGAGGGGGCATCGGAAGGCGCAGGACCTGAGGATAGCAGGGCACGGCAGGGGCACTGACACGACAGTTTCTTTGATCTGAATCATTCTGAGGTTCTGGATGCGTTGCTAGCCTTCGCAAAAAAGTCGAAGGGGGACATGACATGCCGGATACAGCACATGAGCCTCAGGAGGTCAGGCCGCGCAAGGTGTGTCGCAGCACCGAGGCCCGTGAAACCGCCCTTCTGACCCTCGCGATGCGGTCGCTGCTGGCCGTGAAGGCCGAAAAGGACGCAAGCTGGCCATGCCGGGTTCGCCCCCTCAGCCAGTTCGCGCGACATGACAGGCCAGACTGAAGGTCTGCGCGGATGGGCGCGCGCATGCCCGCGCCATTTGTCGCATTTGCCAAGCGTGATCTAACCTGCCATCCTGTGCCCTGACAACTGGCAGCGAGGGGAGGCGCGCGCCATGGCGGGCGGCTTTGACAAGATACCCGAGATAGCACTGGACTGGCACGCGGACGGGCGCGGGGCCGCCCTTGCGACCGTGGTGCAGACATGGGGCTCTGCGCCGCGTCAGGCGGGAAGCCAGATGGTGATATCCGCCGCGGGCGAGATGATGGGCTCGGTCTCGGGCGGCTGTGTCGAGGGGGCCGTGGTGGTCGGGGCGCAGGACGCGCTTGTGGCCGGGCAGCCGCGCTTGCTGCGCTACGGCGTGGCCGATGAAACCGCCTTTGACGTGGGGCTGGCCTGTGGCGGCACGATCGAGGTGCTGGTGGAACCTGTCGGCCCCGCGCCGGGGTTGGAGCCTGAGCTATTGCGCGCGCTGGTCGCCGCACGCGCGGCACGCAAGGCGGTGGCCTGCGTTACGGATCTCGAAAGCTGGGACCGCCGCATCGTGACGCCGGATGCGCCCGAACTGCGTGAGGCGTTTCGCGCCGACCGTTCGGGGCGCGATGCAGCGGGCAGGATGGTCACGCTGCATAATCCGCCCCTGCGGCTGGTGGTGGTGGGGGCCGTGCATATCGCGCAGGCGCTCTTGCCGATGGCGCGGCTTGCGGGCTATGCGCCGATGCTGGTGGACCCGCGCGCGGCCTTCGCGTCCGACGCACGCTTTCCCGGCGAAACCGTTTCGCAGGACTGGCCGGACGAGGCGCTGGAAGGGTTCGGGCTGGATGCCCGCACGGCTGTCGTGACACTGACGCATGATCCCAAGCTTGATGACCCGGCGATCATTGCGGCGCTGAAAGCGGATGTGTTTTATCTGGGCTGCCTCGGGTCCACGCGCACCCATGCCAAGCGGCTGGAACGGTTGCGCGCCGCGGGTCTGTCGGACGCCCAGCTTGCGCGCATCCATGCGCCGGTCGGGCTGAACCTGGGCGCGCGCACCCCGGCCGAGATTGCGCTGGCCACGCTGGCGCAGATCACATTGGCGCTGCGGGGCGCGCGATGAGGTTCGGGCCTGTGCCGCTGGCCGAGGCCGAGGGCGGGATCCTCGCCCATTCGGTGGCGCTGCGTCAGGGGCGGTTGCGCAAGGGCCGGGTGCTCGGCCCCGCCGATCTGGCCGCACTGGCCGAAGCCGGGCATGACACGCTGACCCTTGCCCGGCTGGACCCGTCCGACCTGCATGAAGACGCGGCCGCGCTGGCGCTGGCGCAGGCGCTTGTGCCGGACCCCGGCGCGGCCGGACTGGTGCTGAAACCGGTGGGCACGGGGCGCATCAATATCGTGGCGGCGGGGGCGGGGCTGGTGAGACTGGACGCGGCGCGCCTTCATGCGCTCAACCATGTCGATATGGCGATCACGGTTGCCACCCTGCCGGACCTGATGCGGGTGGAACCGGGCGCGATGGT
>SLQN01000570.1 GCA_007131465.1 Paracoccaceae bacterium | reverse complement strand
CGAGACCCGGAACAGCCCGTCCGTCGCGACCTGCATGTCGCGAAAGGATTTGCGGATCGGCTGGGCATAGGCCTGCCCCAGATCGGTCAGTTCCACCCAGCGCGGCAACCGGTGGAACAGTTGCACCTTCAGGTGCTGCTCCAGAAGCCGGATCTGCTGGCGTACGGCGGCCTTTGCTGCCGTGCTGAAGGACGAATTTTTCGCCGCCGCCTCGAAGGCGCGCAACCATGTGACATGCGGCAGGCAGATCATGCCTTAGCCGCAAAGGCACCTGAGGCCTAACAGGTCGCTGAATTGGTCCCCGAGCTGGAACGCTTTCGCGTCATCACGGCCGGGTCGCTTGATCGCCATGTCTCTCAGCGCGTTCGACGTATTCGCCGGGTGCCATTCTCCCGCGTCACGCGGCCACCAACCGGGGCAATATTGCGAGATTGTTGGCGGCCATTGTCAGGATGAACCGCGCACGGACACGCTCGACGCCGCGATACATGGCCTGAGCCATGCCGACGACGGTTGCCTACAAGAACCGCGAAAGCATGGCGACGCTGGAAAAAGAGAACGCGAGACGCGCTAAGATTGTCAAACCTTCCGCCGAAAAGCGTCAAAACCGATCCGAGTAAGGTCCAGACATGACCACAAAAACCTACAATTTCAGCTTGTTAAGTGGTGCCCGGGGGCGGAATCGAACCACCGACACGAGGATTTTCAATCCACTGCTCTACCCCTGAGCTACCCGGGCACGGGCGCATTTTTTGCATGCGGAACACAGGGTTTCTGTGCTGAGTGTCAGCGTCTTATTGCAGGGCTTCGATGCTGTCCAGAGGGCTTGGCGAAAAAACTGGACCCTATGTGTTCAGTCCCGGCATCTGGTGGATCGGGTTGACGATGAACCTGTCTGGCCCTGTCGTCCAGACTTTGCAGACATAGTCGCATGGCGTGAGGCCGTTTAGTGTCTTGAGCCTGCGCGCGAAGTTATAGGCTGCGATGAAGTCGGCAAGATGTCTGCGCAGCTGCCCCTCATCGGCACCAGCGCCAGCACGGATCACGACATCGCCGACGACAATCTCCACCTCGGACGCGCCACGCACCGACGGCACCTCCGCCGAACTGTCATCGACCACCAGTTCCGCGACGACAGGCAAGGCCGCCACGCTCTCGGGCACCACCAGATTGCCTTCGCGCAACTGCTTGCGCCAATCGTAGATCTGCCAGCGTGTCGTGCCATGCTTGCGCGTAACATCGGCGACCGTCACCCCGGGCATCATGCTCTCCCCCGCGATCCGCGCCCGCTCCGCCTTCGTGCGAAGCCGACCGCTCGGCCCCTCGAGCACGTTCAGCCGGGAAACTCCAACACCCCTTGAGCCGTCGAAATGGACGCCCATTTTGCCGCCTACTTCCAAATCCAACACCTCCGTTACGCGCATGCGTGCAGAGTGGCCGGATCACGTCAGAAATGACAGGAGGAGATCGGCGTCGCGCTTACTGTTCAGGGCGAACGAAGTATTTGAAATCAATTAACAGAAGCCCGCGAAAATACCAGTTTCAGAGGCTGAACTGTCGAACTTGGAAATCCAGCCCTTGGCCTGCCCGTCAATTCACGTCGCGATCATGGGCTTTGGCCGCAGAGGTGGCCGTGCCCTGCCCGCGACGGATTATCCGAGAGCTTGCGAATGCCATTGCAGCCGCCAACAGGGCGATTGCGGCCAACATCTGCCATGCAGCTTCATAGGAATATGCATGGGCGAGCCAACCAAATGCGACGGGCCCGATCACTGCACCAGCGAACACTCCAGCCTGGGTGACGCCCGTGGCGGCCCCGACGGAGCCAACGCTCGCGCGCGCGATCGCCAGAATGGTGATACCTGACCAACCCCAACCCATTCCGAATGCAAGCATGGTTGCCCCAACAATGACCGAAAGGTCACCACCGACCGCAAAGATGAGGTAAGCCGCCGCGCCGCCAGCGAACAGAATCGCAACTAGCCGCAAGAGTGGCAGATTGTAACGATCGGCCACCGAACCCAACCCGATCCGGACCGCGATCGACAGAATGCTTCCCCCGGCCATTGTAATTCCTGCGGCAGCCGCAGAATGGCCAGCGGCGACGATAGATGGCACAAGAAATGCAGCCATTGCATTCGCTGAGCCAGCGCCGAAGGCCGACATGATCGTCAGGCAAATGAGGGCGTTGCGCGGCAAATATTTTGCCGCACTAGTGTTGGTCGGTGCCACCAGGGTCCCCTTGCGCGGTGCAAGCAACATGACGCAAGCTGTAAGCACAGCCGCAAGGCCGAACGCTATGCGCCAGCCGACGGTAAGACCGATCACCGGGACCGCGACACCGCCGATCAGCGTTGCCACAGGAATTGCGCATTGCTTTAGCCCAAATGCGAAGCCTTGGCGCTGGCTGGGCACGAAGCGCGAAACGATCACATTCGTAGCCGGTTGGATGCAACCATTCGCAACACCCGCCACAAACATCAGGGCAAATACGATGCTCCAATGCATGCTTCCAAGGGCTATGACAGCATTGGCCCCAATGAGTGCCACGAGTGATTTGTGGGTAATTTTCCAAACCCCACCCTTATCGGACATTGGCGCTAGGACGAGCGAACCAAGCGCGGAAGCGGCATAGAAGATCGCAATGCCAATTCCGAGGTTGAAAGGGTTCAAACCCAGATCCGCCATAAGAAATGGCGAGAGGCTCCCCAAGAGGAAAACGGGGAGTGTCGAGCAGGTCTGTGCCGCCAGCGCCATGCCGAGCATCCGCCTGGAATGACTGCGTTCTTGGTCCATGTGCACTCCCGATTCTGGTGATCGCGGATCTGCTACCAGACAAGAGCTTCTCTGGCAGTTGCCCAAAGTTTGGGCGGGCTTGCGGTGCGACGGGCAAGATTCGAGATCAAGCATCTCGCGGCCCAATGGGCTGGAGATCAGATTAGGTCACCATCCGAAGGGCCGCATCCATCAGGATGCGGGCACCAAGATTCGAGAAGGGTAACTTTGTGAACGCAAACTTTCTCAGCGCGCCTTTGCATATTGTTCGTCAGTGACCTGTTCAAGCCAGTTTACTGCCGGACCTTCAATCGACTCCTGCATGGCGATATGTGTCATCATGGTCTCGGGCCCAGCGCCATGCCAGTGCTTTTCGCCGGGTGGAATCCACACAACGTCGCCTGCCCGGATGGTCTGGACAGGACCATCCCAAGTTTGTATGCGCCCACAACCAGCAGTCACATAAAGTGTCTGGCCCATCGGGTGGGTATGCCATGCTGATCGCGCGCCGGGTTCGAACATCACGACATTCGACTTCAGGTAGGCAGGATCGGGAGCGTCAATAATTGGATCCTGCCACACGGTTCCGGTGAAAGCATCAGCAGGTGCGCGCCGCGTGGGGACTGATCCGCTGGGTCTGATTTCCATGGTTATTCTCCTGTTCTGGTTGGTCGTATCAAGATCGGCGGGATTGGGCACTGCAAGTTGACTTCCCATCACCCCATGCGCGAATGCGTTTAGGTTGACCTGATGATTCCACCATCGCAACGTACGGTGCTGCCGGTGATATAGGCTGCCCGTTCGGACACCAGGAATGTCGCGACGTCGGCATAATCCTCAACTGTACCGTAACGGCCAGCGGGTATCGTCGCGATGGATCTCTTCTCGATGGTTGCAACATCCACGCCTTGCCGTTTGGCATTCGCGGCATCGATTTCTTCCAGTCTCTCGGTCCGGATGCGCCCAGGTATCAAGACGTTCGCCGTCACGCCGCTCGAAGCTACTTCGTTTGACAGAGTCTTCGACCAGGCTACTATTCCGGCACGCAAGGTATTAGAGATTCCAAGATTGTCGATTGGCTGAATTGCCCCTGATGACGCCAGTGTCAGCACACGTCCCCAGCGACGCTCGCGCATGCCGGGAAGTAGCATTGAGGTAATCTCAAACAATCGTGCCGCCATTCCGTCAAACTGAGTCCTCCATGTGTCGCCAGTAACGGTACTTATCGGGCCTGGTGGCGGGCCCGGCGTGTTGTTGACAAGGATGTCGATCTCGCCAACACCCTGTGAGATCCGTTTCGCCGCATCGGGGTCCGAAAGATCGACCTCCAGACCCCCGACATTGCCACCAGCATCGGCGGTAAGCCGTTGGACAGCGTCGCGCACCCCAACCGGGTTGCGCCCTACGATGGTGACGTCCACGCCTTCTTGCACCAGAGACCGGGCGATTGCGAAACCCATTCCCCTTGTCGCGGCCAGAACGACAGCCTTGCGGCCAGCTATCCCTAATTCCATGTCAATCCTCCTGCAAAAAGTGCGCTGATCAATCGATCCGCACAAGCCGCGCGATAGCTGTGTGGTCTGCGTCGACACCCAGCGTTGCCTCGCCAGT
>SLQN01000300.1 GCA_007131465.1 Paracoccaceae bacterium | reverse complement strand
TTTTGGCTGTTTCCGGCACCGAAATCTTGCCCCGGCCTCGCCCTATCTGCGCGGGTTTTCGGATGATGTGCTGATCCCGGTCAGCCGCTGGACCGAGTTGCGGCAATCCGAAGTCGATGCGATCCCGGCGCTGAAAACGCTGATCGGGTCGGATCAGGTCGGTCCCTGTCTGATCGAAGACCCGGCGCATCGGGCTTTGATGATCCTCAATCATTTCGAATATGACAGCACGACCTTGAAGGAAGAATATGACCGCGACATCGCAGCAGGTCGCCCGATCAATGTTCCGCTGAATTATTACCCGGATGATAATCCCGCGAGAACACCGCTCAATCGCTGGAGAAGCCACGCGCATCTTCTATATGGCAACTGGATCAACCAGATATACCAGACCACACCCTATGATCTTGCACAGATTGGCCACTAGACTTGCAGCCCTTGCCCTGATGGTCGCAGGGCTTGTGGCCTGTTCCGTCGAGCAGGAGATGCAGATGGCTTATGCCGATACGCCACCCGAGGGGGCGTTCATCGACCTGCCGCAAGGACGCATCCATGCGATTGTGCGTGGTGACGGGCCGGATCTGGTAATGATCCACGGGGCGAATGGCAATGCACGGGATTTCAGTTTTGATCTGATCGAACGGATGGCGGAAGAGTTTCGGGTCATTGCCTTTGACCGACCGGGCTTTGGCTTTTCGGATGATTTCGGCGGTGTCGAAAGCCCCATTGATCAGGCAGACATCCTGCGATCTGCAGCGCTGCGGCTTGGGGTCGAAAATCCGGTCGTGCTGGGCCATTCTTATGGCGGGGCTGTCGCACTGGCCTGGGCCTTGCGCGGGCCGCAGGAGGTCGCTGGCCTGACCTTGCTCGCGCCTGTCACGCATCCTTGGCCCGGGGATCTGGGGCTGTGGTATCGGATCACGGCCTCGCCGCTTGGGCGGTATCTGATCCTGCCAGCCATTGCGGCCCTTGCCCCGCGCAATGCTGTGCAAGGCACGTTGGCAAATGTCTTTGCGCCGGATCCTGTGCCCGAAGGATATCTTGATCATCTGGGCTTTGACCTGACCATGCGGCGTGATCAGCTGTCCCTGAATGCACAACAAGTCAACAGCCTGATGGAGTATATCGAGGCGATGTATCCGGGCTATCCGGCGCTGAGCATGCCAATCGAGATCGTCCATGGGACAGCCGACAAGACAGTCGGTATCAGCATCCATTCCGACCGCATGGCGCAAGAAGTCGACACGGTCCATCTGACGCGGCTCGAAGAGGTCGGGCATATGCCGCATCATGCACGGCCCGAGATCGTGGTCGAGGCGATCCGACGGACTTTTCAGCGGGCGCGCGACAAGTAAGGTGCGTGCTCAGCACGCACCCTACCGGGTCACTCGAAATGGTTGCGGATGCGCCGGACCATGGCCCAGACGCCCAGCACGACAGCCGGGGCAAGCAGCGCCATCGCCCATGTCCGCGACAGGCCAAGCGGCTCGGCCAGTGGCATCACGAGATAGGACACCAGATTGACAGCGTAATAGCTGATCGCCACGACCGAGAGCCCTTCGACCGTGTTCTGCAACCGCAATTGCAGATCAGCGCGGCGGTCCATGCTTTCAAGCAGTTTCTGGTTCTGCGCCGAGCGTTCCACATCAACCCGCGTGCCCAGAAGCTGCCCGGCCCGCATCGCGCGTTCGGCCATCTTGCTCAGCCGCGCTTCAGCCGATTTCACAGTGCGCATCGCCGGATCATAGCGCCGGGTCATGAATTCATGCAGCGACTGGCGATCCGCGAAGCGCTCTTCGCGCAACACCTCGATGCGCTGATGCACAAGCGCCTCATAGGCCCCGGTCGCCCCGAAGCGGAATGAGGTCTCGACCATCATGTTCTCCAGCTCAGAGGAAATCCGCAAGAGCGCGTCCAGTGTTTCATCCGAACGCGAATCGGGCGATTTCATCTCTCGCGTCAAGCGTGACAGTTCATCATCGAGCGCATTCATCTGCGCCGAAAGACCGCGCGCGCGAAGCAGGCCCAGCATCGAGATTGTGGTATAGGTCTCGATCTCGCACAGTCGCTGGATGATCCGCCCGACACGCCGCCCGCCTGTGCCCGGTTTGACAAAGACGGCCATGCGCACATGGCCTGCCCGGTCAATCCGGAAATCGCTCGCGATCACGGCCACACCGTCCAGCACATAAGCCGCCGCCAGGCTTTCCGGCACGAACCAGTCCATCAGTTTTGCGGACATCGCAGCTGGGGTTTCGGTCATCTCTTCGATCTGAAAAATGATCGATGTCAGACGCTTGCCTTGCGATTCAGCGAGCCAGGTTTCGGGGAAGACATCAAAGGCCGCAGGATCAAACGGGCGTGCGGCCTGCCCCTGCTCAAAGGCCGTGTAGGTGACAAATTCCGTATGGCTTTCCCATTTCAGGTGATGCCGCCCCAGATCGCAGGAATGATGCGTCGCATCCGGGGCCGGATGGCCCGCGCCGTGACGGTCGAGCAGGGATAGCAGATGCGCCCGATCACGCGCGCGGTCACGCTTTGCAGCTTCGCGTTCGGGTTTGAGCGCGACGAAGACCGCGACACTCGGCACAGGAACCCGCGCTGCAGGACGGGCGTGCAGCTCATTGACCAATGCATAGCGGTGCGGGTGATCTTCGATTGGGGGCATGTCGCTCGCCTTAAGATAAGTGCTTGCGCCTGCATGATATGCTGCAGCGCCGCAAAAGATAGCCTGCATCTGGCACGCCACGGCACACTGACAATTCTGCCACAGACTGTGACGCCCACTTGCTCGGGGTGCCCTGTTTGACGGCGGGCTGAAACCGAAAACGCCACTCCTGCTGCAGGAGTGGCGTTTGTCGGTCGCGCAGATTTGGGCGCGCTCAGGACGCTTCGGTGATGAATTTCACGGCATCGCCAAAGGTCTGGATGTTCTCAGCCGCATCATCGGGGATCTCGATACCAAATTCTTCCTCAAAGGCCATGACCAGTTCAACCGTATCGAGGCTGTCTGCGCCCAGATCATCGATAAAGGACGCACCCTCGGTGATCTTGCCTTCGTCGACGCCCAGATGTTCGACGACGATTTTCTTCACGCGATCCGCGATATCGCTCATATTAGTCCCCTTAGGTTTCGCCGCGCGCGCGGCCTGATGTCCCTCATCCGTCACCAAAGCGCGACGGGTTTGTGCGCGCCCATTAAGCGGATTGTCCCCCCGGGTCAAGTCTTCTGCAAGACTACCCCAAGGATGGCGCTGCTATAGCACGGCCTGCCTGTGCCACAAACGCTTTCATGCCTCAGATCATCGCCATGCCGCCATTGATATGCAGAACTGCGCCCGTCACATAGCCTGCAGCAGGGCTTGCCAGATAGAGCACCCCGGCAGCAATGTCTTCGGGTGTGCCCATCCGCCCGGCAGGGATACGCTGTGTCAGCGCGTCCTGCTGTGCTTCGGTCAGCGCGTCCGTCATGGGCGTCGCAATGAAACCAGGGGCGACACAATTCACGGTGATCCCGCGCGACGCCACTTCCTGCGCCAATGCCTTTGACAGCCCGACCAGACCAGCCTTGGCGGCGACATAATTGGCCTGCCCCGGATTGCCGGTCGCGCCCACCACGGACGAGATATTCACGATCCGCCCCCAGCGCGCTTTCATCATGCCGCGCAGACTGCCGCGCATCAGGCGCATGGCGGCGGTCAGGTTCACATCCAGCACATCGGCCCATTGCTCATCCGACATGCGCATCATCAGCGTGTCGCGGGTGATCCCGGCATTGTTGACCAGAATATCCAGCGCGCCCATCGCCTCGGTGGCGGCTTTGGGCAACGCGTCCACGCTGGCCGGGTCCGACAGGTTGCAGGGCGTCACATGCGCGCGCGCGCCCAGTTCTTCAGCCAGCGCCTGCAGCGGGGCCACGCGCGTGCCCGACAGCGCGACAGTCGCGCCCGCACCATGCAGCGCGCGGGCGATGGCAGCGCCGATGCCGCCTGAAGCGCCTGTAATCAAAGCGGATTTTCCGGTCAGGTCGAACATGGCTTTCCTTTCAGTGATCTGATGCCAGCAGGTCATGCGCTGCGCTCTATATCAATCGGGGGACGCTGATGCCATGACGAAGTTTTGGCTTGCCGCCCCTGCGGGAACCGGCAACTGATAGGCGTTTGGGAGGATATCCGGGATGATGACGAAAGATGAACTGACCGATCTGTTTCGTATCGGAGTTCGGGCTGCAGACCCTGTGCGCGCAGTGCAGGCCAGCCTGCGCAGTGACCCCCTGCCCGTTCATGCGCGCCTGTTTGTGCTGGGACTGGGCAAGGCCGCTTGCGCCATGACGCGCGCAGCACTTGCGGTCCTGCCCACCCCTGCCGCAGCGCTGGTGGTCACGAATTACGAGAATGCCGCCGA
>SLQN01000039.1 GCA_007131465.1 Paracoccaceae bacterium | reverse complement strand
GAGGGTGTCATCTTCGAAAGCGAACCACGCAACGAACCTTATGGGCGTGTGGCGGTCTGGAAGGATCCGTGGGGAAACCGTTGGGATTTGATCGAGTTTTCCAAGTCTGATCGTGGCGGAACGGTCCACTAAGTGCTCAACCCGCCATTCAACGGATCAACTTGGCTGCGGAGCCCTGTGCGCGTCAACGCCCTGAACCTGACCCCTAGTGCCGTACCCGCCCGAAATCGGGCGCATCCGTATCCTGCCCCGCGTCGATGATGCCGCGTCTTATTGCGCGCGTCCGGGTGAAATAGGCGTGCAGCAAGGCCCCGTCGCCCTGCCGGATCGCGCGTTGCAGGGCAAACAACTCCTCGGTGAAGCGCCCCAGGATTTCCAGCGTCGCCTCTCTGTTGGTCAGGAACACATCGCGCCACATCGTCGGGTCCGAGGCCGCGATGCGGGTGAAATCCCGGAAACCCGCTGCGGAATACTTGATCACCTCGCTGTCTGTCACACGGCGCAGGTCATCGGCGACGCCCACCATCGTATAGGCGATCAGATGCGGCGTATGGCTGGTCACGGCCAGCACAAGATCATGATGCGGGGCGTCCATCATATCCACATTGGCCCCCATGCTGCGCCAGAACGCCACCAGCCGCTCCAGCGCCTGCGCGTCGCAATCCTCGGGCGGGGTCAGGATGCACCAGCGATTGTCGAACAACTCGGCAAAGCCCGCGCGGGGGCCGGAATGTTCGGTCCCGGCCAGCGGATGGCCGGGGATGAAATGCACGCCTTCCGGCAGATGCGGGGCGACCGCGTCGATGACGGCCCCTTTCACCGACCCGACATCGGTCACTGTGGCCCCTTGCGCGAGGTGCGGCCCGATCTCGCGCGCGACAGCCTCCATCGCGCCCACCGGCACGCACAGCACCACCAGATCCGCACCCGCGACGGCCTCGGCCGCCGTGTCGCAAACCGTATCAAGCAGAGCCATCTCGCGCACGATGGCGCGGGTCTCGGGCGAGCGCGCCGTGCCGGCGGTGGAGGCCGCCAGCCCTGCCCGGCGCATCGCATGCACCATCGAGGACGCGATCAGCCCCAACCCGATGAAGGCGACGCGCTGGTAGGTCATCCTTGGGTTTCCATGAACGTCCCGATCACATGGGCCACGCGCCGACAGGCGGATTCGTCGCCGATGGTGATGCGCAGGGCTTCGGGCAGACCATAGCTGCCGACCTGCCGCACGATCAGCCCTTCGGCCAGCAGCGCGGCATTGCAGGCCTCGGCCTGCGTAGCGTCCCGAAACCGCGCCAGCACGAAATTCGCATGCGACGGGTCGGTGGCCACCCCCAGCGCGGTCAGCTTGGCGGAGAGCCAGTCGCGCAGACGGGCATTCTCGCTCAGCGAGCGGGTGATATGCGCGGCATCGCCAAGTGCCGCTTCGGCGACGTCAAGCTGCACATTGGACAGGTTGAACGGCCCGCGCACCCGGCCCAGAACCTCCATCACATGCTGCGGCCCGTAACCCCAGCCAACCCGCAACCCCCCAAGCCCGAAAAGCTTGGAAAAGGTGCGCGTCATCACCACATTTTCGCGCGCATCGACCAGGGCCGCGCCGCCGTCATAACCTTCGACAAATTCGGCATAGGCCCCGTCCAGCACCAGAAGCGCCTGCCGGGGCAGACCCTCGGCCAGACGTTGCACTTCGTCCATCGGGATCATCGTGCCGGTCGGGTTGTTGGGATTTGCGACAAAGACCAGTTTCGTGCGCTTGGTCGCGGCGGCCAGAAGGGCATCGACATCGGTGGTGCGCGCGCGCTCGGGCGCGACAACCGGGGTCGCCCCTGCCGCCAGTGCCGAGATACGATACATCAGAAACCCGTGTTCGCTATAGAGCACCTCATCGCCACGACCGGCATAGGCCTGGCACAGGAAACTGATAATCTCATCCGAGCCCGCACCGCAGAGGATGCGCGAAGCATCCAGCCCGAAAGATGCCGCCAGTGCAGCGCGCAGGCCCGCGTGATCGGTGGCAGGGTAGCGATGCAGGTCATGCCCGGCGCGCATGTATGCGTTGCGCGCCAGATCGCCGGGGCCGAAGGGGTTTTCGTTCGATGACAGCTTGACCACATCCTCGCGCCCCGCGATCTTCGAGCTTCCGCCCTGATAGAGCGCGATTTCCAGAATGCCCGGTTGCGGGCGAATATGCGCGTGCATCGGCTGCCTCTTGACCATGTCCTGCGCATGTCTTTAGCGCCCGAACCGGGGGGTGGCCAGCGCATTGATCCGTTTTTTCGACGCTTCTCCGGGACGTTGCCAATGTGCCGCGCCGCGTCAGCGCTTTTCGTCTTCCTGCCCGTCATCCAGACGGCCCAACTGGCCTGCCCGCGGATAGGTCCCAGTGTCGCGGGTCCGCGTCGCTAGGACAGGTCGGTTCTCGGACACATTTGCCTTGTCTTCGCGCATGACGATGTAGATCCCGCTGGCGATGATCACGGCAGCCCCGGCGATCGTGTAGAGATCGACCATTTCGCCGAAGAACAGCGCGCCAAAGATCACGGCCCAGATGATCTGTGAATACTGCATCGGTGCGATCTGGAATGCAGGCGCGCGCTTGTAGGCTGCGATCACGCACAGGCTGGCCACCAGTGCAAGCGCCGCCATCAGTCCCACTGCGCCGAAATCAGCCAGCGGCATGGGCTGGTAGACAAATGGCAGTGCAAGCCCCATCAGCACCAGATTGGCCATCATCGGATACAGAAGCAGGACGACATTGCGTTCCTCGGCCCCAATCTTGCGCACGATGATCGAGGCAGAGGAACTGGCGCAGGCCCCAAGGAGGGCTGCCAGATGACCCAGGCTCAGCCCATCCCCCTGTCCCGGACGCAGCACGATCAGCACGCCCAGCAGCCCGACGAGCACCGCCGCGCCCCGGCGTATCCCGACCCGTTCGCCCAGAACGGGGACCGAGAGAATCGTGATCAGCAAAGGCGTGGCGAACAGGATCGCATAGGTCTGTGCCAGCGGCAGCACGGAAAAGGCGTAGAAGATCGAGACACCGGCAATCGCGGCACTCAGCGTGCGCAGCGCAGTCCAGCCGGGGCGGCGCGGCAGCAGGTTGCCATCCGTCGGGTCGCGCATCAGCATCATCGTGGCCAGCGGCAGGCCCAGAAGGACGCTGAAAAAGACAATCTGCACTGGCGAATAGGTCCCGCCCAGCGTCTTGACGATCACATCATGCGCCGAGAAAATCGCAAAGGCCAGCACCGCAAGAAGCGGACCAGCGAAAGCGGACTGGGACAGGCGGGTGAACGCGGACACGGCGACCTCGGCTAGACAGTTTCTGCGCTAACATGGCCTTTGTGGCAGGATCAAGCATGTTCCGGCTTGGGCTGCCAGAACAGGCGGCAAGTTCCCGCCTGCATCTCGGGTTGTGCCCGTTCAAAGCGCAGATAAGCGATGGCTTGCCCCCCGGACTGCGTGTAAATCTGCCCTGCGATCTTACCATCTGCCACGATCTCGGTCCCGACAGGGGCCGTGCCTTCGACGCCAAGCGTGACAAGACCCTTGCGCAGGGTGGTCTTGTGCTGCATCCGCGCGGTCACTTCCTGGCCGACATAGCAGCCCTTGCGGAAATCCACCCCATGCAGCCGGTCGAACCCGGCCTCCAGGATGAAGGTGTCCTGCGGGACAAGCTCGATTCCCGTCTCGGGGATGCAATGCGCGACGCGCAAGGCATCCCAGTCTGTGCCGTCATCGGGCAGGGACACCCCATACAGTCGCCAGCCCAGCGCCGGATGGCGCGGGTCGGGCAGCACGCCCTCTGGCGCAGGCCCTGTTCCCCTGCTGACGGGCATGTCGGTTTGTGCGATCTCGACCGGCGCGCGCAGCTTGTACATTGCGAGGCGCCGCATCAGGTCCGGGGCGAGGTCGGCGGCTACATCGACGCAGATCGAGCCGTCCGGCTGGGCGATCAGAAAGAAATCGGCCAGATACTTGCCCTGTGCGCTCAGGAGCGCGGCATAAAGGATGCCGTCCCGCTCCAGATGCCGCAGATCGTTGGTGACAAGGCCCTGCAAAAATTTCGCTGGCTCCTGCCCGGATATGCGAATGATCGCGCGCGTCATGCTGAACCCTTCCTGTCTATAATCAAGACATACACATCCCGCGCGGCCCGGAACAGGGGCCGCGCGGGTCTGTCGTGTCGCAGACCGCGATGTGCAGCGCCGCTACCGGAACCGCGGCTGTCCACAGCCTAATGTTCCGCGCGAATAAACGTCCCGTTGCGCAGATCGCGGATGGCCGCCTGAATCTCGGCTTGCGTGTTCATCACGATCGGCCCGTGCCATGCAACAGGTTCCTGCAAGGGCGCCCCCGAGATCAGCAGGAAACGTACCCCCTTTTCGCCGGCCTGCACGGTTACTTCATCGCCAGTGCCGAAACGCACCAGCGTGCGGTCACCCGACATGTCGCGGATATTGACCTCCTGACCCAGGACCTCTTTCTCCAGCAGCACGCCAGAGGGTGCGGACGCATCGGCAAAAACCCCGGATCCGGCAAAGACATAGGCGAAGGCCCGGCGGTAGGTATCCACCCTGAAGGTCTTGCGCACACCCGGCGGAACCGAGATGTCCAGATATTGCGGATCGGCGGCGATGCCATCGACCGGGCCACGTTTGCCCCAGAAATCCCCCACGATGACGCGGACCTTCGTGCCATCATCATCGATGACTTCGGGAATATCCGCGCCCTTCACATCCTGATAGCGCGGCGCGGTCATCTTCAGGCTGCCGGGCAGATTGGCCCAGAGCTGGAACCCGTGCATCTGGCCTTTCGCATTCCCGCGCGGCATTTCCTGATGCAGGATACCCGACCCGGCGGTCATCCATTGCACATCGCCCGCGCCCAGCGTGCCGGTGTTGCCAAGGCTGTCGCCATGATCCACCTCTCCGGCCAGAACATAGGTGATGGTCTCGATCCCCCGGTGCGGATGCCACGGAAAACCGCGCAGGAAATGCTCGGGGATGTCGTTGCGGAAGTCGTCGAACAGAAGGAACGGGTCAAGCTCGGACGGGTCGTGAAAACCGAAGGCGCGGTGCAGATGCACACCGGCACCTTCAAGTGTGGGCTGTGCTTTGCGGCTTTCCATGACAGGGCGAATGGACATGACAGTCTCCGACGTGAATGAAGTTTGTACAAAGATCGGAATTCTGGGCGCGACACGCAACCCGTCACCCGCGAACCATCCCTGTTCGCGAATGCACACAGCCTGCCGGACCCCTTCGCAAACAGGGTAACTGCCAGATGCCCGGTCCCGCAAGTTTCCGTAAACGCGTTACGCGAGGCTGAGTTCCCGCTCGCCGGTTCAGAACAGGCTGAAGTTGCCAAAACATCCCGCACCGCGCGACCGGAGGGCTTCGGTTGCGACCGACTGTTGACCTGAACCTGCGGACGTAGCAGAACGAAGATCACGACCCGAGAGCCGAGCCGAAGAAGGAATACCAGACCGTGGCAACAATGCTTTCCAGGCGGTCCGTCATCTGCGGGGCAAGCGCGACACTGGCCCTGTCGGGGTGCAGCGCGGTTCCGCGTGGCGCGCCCACACGCCGCGAAGTCGTCGCCGAGGCAGATGCGCCGGACGCAGGTTTCGCGCTCGAGATCGTGACCCGCGCGCGGTTGCCGCTTTATGCGCAGTGGGGCGGTGCCGAACCGTCCCACCGCACCGGCTGGCCCGCAGGCGGCGGGATTCCACAGGACCAGCGGCTTGCCCCCGGAGACCGGCTGTCACTGCGTATCTGGGACGCGGGGGAGACCTCGCTCATCACCAGCGCGGGGGCGCAATTCGCCGATGTTTCCGATGTGACGATCACGGCGGCGGGGTTTGTCAGCCTCCCATATATCGAGGATGTACATGTCGCTGGCCTGACCAGCGATGCCGCGCGACGGCGGTTGCAGGAACAGTTGGGCAGCATCGTGCCCTCGGCGCAGGTGCAGATCGAGGTCGTGCAGGGGCGGCGCAATTCGGTGGATATGCTGGGCGGCGTTGAAACACCGGGGCGCTACCCGCTGAGCGAACGCAACCTGCCGCTGAGCAGCCTGATCGCGGCAGCGGGTGGTGTGCAGGCGGGGTTGCCCAACCCCCAGGTGCAGATCACGCGTGGCGGGCATACCTACTGGCGTTCGCTGGAGCATGTGCTGGCCGCGCCTGCGCATGATCCGGTCATGCAGGGTGGGGACCGGGTTCTGATCCGCTCTGACCAGCGCAGTTTTCAGGCACTGGGGGCGGCGACCCGCGAGGAGATCATCACCTTCGACGCCGAAAAGGTCAGCGCCCTGCGCGCCGTCTCGTTGATGGGTGGCATGGCCGATACGCGCGCCGACCCGCGCGGCATCCTTGTCTTGCGGCGCTATCCGCAGACAGCGACGGTCCGGCCTTCGGGGCCGCCCGATACCCGCGTGGTCTTCAGCTTTGATCTGACCACGGCGGACGGGCTGTTCAGCGCGGATGACTTTGCGCTGCACCATGACGATGTCGTTGTGGCAACACAGGCACCCAGCACGACCGCGCAGCGGGTTCTGGTCGTTCTGGGATCGGCGCTCAGCTTCGGGCGGGCCGCAAGCTCCCTCTGACGCGGGCAAGTGACCCGGAGACACTGGCCCCGATCTTGCCTATCAGCATCCGGGTGGCACTGGCAGGGGGGCGCGCATCATGACGCTGGACCAGCTTCAGACCTTTCTGTGGGTGGCGCGGCTGCAAGGGGTGCGCCGGGCCTCAGAGCAGATGAACCTGTCGCAGCCCGCTGTCACGGCGCGGTTGCAGGCGCTGGAAGACACGCTGCGGGTCAAGCTGTTCGAGCGCACAACCCGCGGTGTCGTCCTGACGCGCGAGGGCGAATTGCTGCGCGGCTATGCCGAGCAGATCATCTTCGTGCAGGAAGAGATCCGCCAGCGTGTCAGCGATCCGACAGGGCTGGAGGGCCTGCTGCGTGTGGGTGCGTCCGAAACCATCGCCGAGACATGGCTGCCCCGGTTTCTGGAGCGCCTGAGCACCGAATTTCCGCGCCTCAACCTTGAACTGACCGTCGATATCTCGTTCAACCTGCGCGAGGCATTGCTGGCACGCCAGCTTGATCTGAGCCTGCTGATGGGGCCGGTTTCGGCCTATACGGTTGATAACGTCGCGCTGCCGAGCTTTGCGCTTGGCTGGTACCGCGCCAGCAGCCGCCCGGACCCGGATTTCCTGACCACGCCCGTGATCAGCTATGCCCGCAACACGCGCCCCTACCGCGAACTGGTCACGGAACTGGGCAAACGCCACGGCCCCGGCGTGCGCGTGTTCAGTTGCGCCTCGCTTTCAGCCAGCATCCAGATGATCGCGGCAGGCATCGGCGTGGGGCCGATCCCGAATGCGCTGGCAGCGGACCGCGTTGCCGCCGGGCAGTTGCGGGGGTTCGATCCGGGCTGGCTGCCCTCGCCACTGGAATTCACGGCCTCCTGGATGGCCGAGCCGCGCAATGCGCTGGTAGAGCACTGCGCGCATCTGGCGGCGGAAGTCGCGACTGAGGCGTGATCGCCAAAGCTGATCACCACCAATCAATATTTACGATTTGATTTGATATCGGCGATCCGCGACCCTGCCTGTGATTGAAGACAAAAGGCAGAAACGACCGTGCAGGATCAGGACAGGAACACCAATCAGGCAATGGCCGCCTTGCGCGCGGCGATCCGCGCAGGGGACTATAGCGGCCACACGGCGGGACTGGCGCCCGCGAAACTGCAATGCAACATCGCCATCCTGCCTGCGGCCTTCGCACTGGATTTCCTGCGTTTCTGCCTGCGCAACCCAAAGCCCTGCCCGATCGTGGGCGTGGGCGAAACCGGCGACCCGTCCCTGCCAACACTGGGGCCGGATATTGATATCCGGCATGATCTGCCGCGCTACCGGCTGTATCGGGACGGCAAATTCGCCGAGGAAGTGACGGACATCGCCGCGCATTGGCAGGGTGACATGGTGACCGTGGCGCTGGGCTGTTCCTTCACGTTCGAGCGGGCACTGATCGCGGCAGGCATCCCGATGCGCCATGTCGATCAGAACCTGACCGTGCCGATGTATCGCACCGGGCTGCCGCTGGAACAGGGCGGCATGTTCGGGGGCACGATGGTCGTCTCGATGCGGCCTTTGCGCGGCGGAGATGTGCCGCGCGCCGTGGAGATCTGTGCGCGCTACCCGGCGGCGCATGGCGCGCCGGTGCATGTGGGCGACCCCGCCGCCATCGGGATTGCCGCGCTGGATCAACCCGACTGGGGCGAAGCCGTGGCCGTGAAGCCCGACGAAGTGCCGGTCTTCTGGGCCTGCGGCGTGACCTCGCAGAACGCACTTTTGTCGGCGGGCATCCCGTTGGTCATAACCCATGCGCCCGGCCATATGCTGATCAGTGACATTGATGAAGACGCCGCAACACCGATCTGGAAACCCTAACCAACAGTGGAGAAAAAGATGAAACTTAAACTTGCCTCAACGCTTTTGCTGACGACAGCCTTGGCCCTGCCGACCAGCGCCGAAACGCTCTCGGTGGTAGGAAGCTGGTCCAACCTGCCGCTGCACCAGCAATTCGAAGCCCCGTTCTGGAACGACACCCTGCCCGCCGCATCCGGCGGAGCGCTGAGTGTGGCGCTGACCACGCATAACGAGATGGGTCTGGGTGTGGGCGATGTGTTCAACCTGCTGGGCGACGGCGTCTATGACGTGGCGATGACTGTGGGCGATTACGCTGTGGCCGATGCGCCGGAACTGGAAGGGCTGGACGTGCCGCTGGTCGCACTCGATGCTGATACGGCGCTGGCGATGGTCGATGCCGCGCGCCCCTGGGTGGCCGATATCTTCCGCGACCGGTTCAACAGCCATGTGCTGGCTATCGCGCCCTACCCGCCGCAGATCGTGTTCTGCAATGCAGAAGTGTCGGGGCTGGACGACATGCGCGGGCTGAAAGTGCGCGGCTCTGGCCGGATGACGGCGAAACTGCTGGAGGCGCTGGGGTCTGAAGGCGTGAATGTCGATTTCGGGGAAGTGCCGGGCGCGTTGCAGCGCGGCGCGATCGACTGCGCGGTGACGGGTGCGGGGTCGGGCTATAATGCTGGCTGGTGGGAAGTGTCCACGCATCTGGTCACGCTGCCGCTGGGCGGCTGGGACCCGGTTGTTACCGCCATCAACCTCGACCGCTGGAACAGCCTTGATGCCGAGGCGCAGGCGCTGATCGAGACCACGATCAAGGCTGAATTCGAAGCCCCGGCATGGGCCACCGCGCAGGATGCGCTGGTCAATGACGTGGCCTGCCTGACCGGCAATGGCGACTGCCCTTATGGCGATGCGCGCGATATGGTGCTGGTCGAAGCCTCGGACGAGGATTTCGAGACCGCGCGCAACATCCTGATTACCGAAGTGCTGCCCGACTGGGCCGCGCGCGCAGGGCAGGACTGGGCGAGCCGCTGGAATGAAACTGTCGGCGCAGTTGTCGGCGTGACTGTCGCGCTCGACTGACCAAGGAAAGAGCAGCACATGGCCCTGAGATTGCTTGACCTGTTACGCAGCATCAACCGGGGCATCGCGCTGGTGGTGGGGCTGGGGCTTCTGGTCTGTGTGGGCTATGTGCTGCTTGAAATCACGCTCCGCCGCTTCGGCACATCGCTGGGGGGCACGACCGAGATTACCGGCTATGTGATGGCCGTGACAACAGCCTGGGGCATGGGCTTTGCCCTGATGGAACTGTCTCATATCCGGATAGAGGTTCTGCGCACGCGGTTTGCAAGCTGGGGCCGCGTGTTTCTGGACCTGCTGGCGATGCTGACAATGTCGGCCACAGTCGTCATCATTGCCTTCCGCGCCTGGCCGGTGCTGGCGCGGTCCATCACCAACAATTCGCGCGCCAATACCGTGCTGGAAACGCCCTTGTGGATTCCGCAAAGCCTGTGGTTCGCGGGCTGGGTCTGGTTTGCGCTGATGTGCTGCGCCGTGACACTCTTGACGGTGGCGCTGGTTCTTCAGGGCAAGCTGGGCGCGGCAGAGGCGCGAATCGGCATTCGCAACGAAGTCGCGGATGAACTGGAGCAGGCGAAATGATCCTCTACATCTTCGGCGGGCTGCTGAGCCTGATGGCGCTGACCATTCCTGTTGGCATCGTGCTGTTCCTGCTGGGCTTCGGGATCGACCAGTTCTTTACCCCTTTCCCGCTGATCCGCGGGCTGGGGCAGTTCGTCTGGTCCGCCTCCAATTCCTCGACCCTGATCGCGATTCCGTTCTTCGTGCTGCTGGGCGAGGTTCTGGTGCGCGGCGGGGTCGCGGCCAAGACCTATGCCGCACTCGACCGCTGGCTTAGCTGGCTTCCGGGCGGGCTGATCCATGCCAATATCGGCACGGCGACACTGTTTTCCGCCACCTCCGGGTCATCGGTCGCCACGGCGGCCACAGTTGCCACTGTCGCGATGCCGCAGGCGGAAAAGCTTGGCTATGACCCGCGCCTGTTTTCGGGGGCCATCGCGGCAGGCGGCACGCTCGGCATCATGATCCCGCCCTCGATCAACCTGATCGTCTATGGCTTTCTGACGGAAACCTCGATTCCGCAACTGTTCGTGGCCGGGCTGATACCGGGGCTGATGCTGGCGGTGGGGTTCAGCCTGATGACCGCCCTGATCTGCATGCTGCGCCCGGAACTGGGTGGCGAATCGCGCCGCTACCCGTTCCCGGAAATGTTCGCGGTGCTGGTGAACCTGATCCCGATTCTGCTGCTGTTCGCGGCGATTGTCGGGTCCATCTATCGCGGCTGGGCGACGCCGACCGAGGCGGCGGCAGTCGGTGTCGGCATGGCCTTCGTGATCGCCGCATTCTCGGGTGGGGTAAACTGGCCGATGCTGAAGGAATCGCTTTACGGCACAATGCGGATCACGGCGATGATCATGCTGGTGGTTCTGGGCGCGGCATTCCTGAACTTCACCCTCTCGAGCGCCGGGCTGGGTCGCGAATTGCGCGCCTTCATGGAGGGCCTGGGCTTCACCCCCTTCATGACGCTGATGGTGATTGTCGCCATCTACATCATTCTGGGCTTCTTCATCGAAACACTGTCACTCATGGTCATCACCATTCCGATCATGGTCCCGATTGTCGTGGGCCTGGGCTATGACCCGATCTGGTTTGGCATCCTGATGATCGTGCTGGTGGAAATGGCGCTGATCACGCCGCCTGTGGGGCTGAACCTTTATGTAGTGCAGGGCGCACGGCGTGGCGGCAACCTGTCCGAGGTCATGGTCGGCGCGATTCCCTATGCGGTGCTGATGCTGTTGATGGCGTTCCTGCTGATCGCCGTGCCCGATCTGGCGCTCTGGCTGCCCCGAAACCTGTAGGAGTGCCCATGCCCAGCTTCACTTTCCAGACCGATGCGGGAGCACAGACGATTGATATTGCGCAGCTTGTCGTAGCTGGCTGGACCGGGCGCAATGCTGCGGCAGTCCAGCACCATATCGAGGAACTGGCGGCACTCGGCGTTCCCGGCCCGTCCTCCGTGCCGCTTTATTACCGCGTCGGGGCAGAGTTGCTGACCCAGGCCCCTGCCATTTCGGTGCTCGGCCCCGACACATCTGGCGAGGTGGAACCGCTTATCGTGGCGGATGGCAACGGGGCGCTCTGGCTTGGGCTGGCCTCTGACCACACCGACCGCGCGCTTGAAGCCCATTCGGTCGCGAAATCCAAGCAGGCCTGCCCCAAACCCATCGCGCGTGACCTGTGGAAATTCGACCCGTTGCGCGCGCATCTGGACACCCTGTGCCTGCGTGCGGACATCCTGGAGCCGGGCTTGGCCGAATATGTCCGCTATCAGGACGGGGTTCTGGCGGCGCTCCGCTCCTTGCCGGAGTTGATGGCAGGGCTTCCGGGCGGCGGGCTTGCCCCCGGCACGGCGATGATGTGCGGCACATTGACTGCGATGGGGGGTATCCGGCCCGCAACACAGTTCCGCATGGCCTTGCTGGACCCGGTTCAGGGCCGCGAAATCACCTGCGACTACCGGATCGACGACCTTCCTGTCATCGCCTGATCCGCGTAGGCAGCGATCCCGGACCTGTTGCCCGTTCGACCTAAGGTGCCCGGGCATCCTTATGACATTCGGATATAATTTGCTATGGCGGCGACGCGGGGAGGAGGGTCGCGCCGCCGCCGGAGAGCGAAAGGTTCAGGGAGGAGGAGGAACCTTTCAACAATCGCAATTATAGAATAGCCGCGATTCGGACGGGTGAGAACAGGAAATGCTGCATTGCGGCACGTTGTTTTGACCTCGGCTTATAATTTGTGCATTCCCTTGTCATCTTTTGCCTGTCCTGCACCGTTTTGCGGCGCATTTTCCCGACTCTCCTCTGTCGCGCCCGATTGCCTTCGGTAAACGAATTGCATTTGTTCTCTTAATGTTCTATTCTGGCGCTGTCAGAAAGGGAGTTTCCGGATGGACGACACCAGCCCCGCCCTGCCCGCCACGACCCGGCAGATCACCTATGCTCGCGCGCTTGCGCTCAAGAACCGGACCTTGCTGCCAGTCGATGTGCAGCAGGATCGCCTTCGCCTGAGCGCGTGGATAGAGGCGCAGGCCAGACTGAAACCGGCATCCACGCTCCACAGCGCCCCCTCCTCGAAACAGGTGGCCTTCGCCGAACGCCTTGCCCGGATCAAGCGCCGCGCGGTTCCGACCGAATGTTTCCGCGACAAGGGTCTTATGTCGAAATGGATCGACAGCAACACATAAAGCGGATGTCGCTGCCGTTCTCAGGAATGCGCGACCGGGAAGCCTTCCTCGACGCCGGTGGCATCCGGGGTGAAGGTCAGCGCCAGCCCGTTGATGCAATGCCGCGCACCAGTAGGGGCGGGGCCATCATCAAAGACATGGCCAAGATGCCCGTCGCAACGGCGGCAGGACAGGCCCGTGCGGCGGATGAAGAAACTCGAATCATCGTATTCCAGAACGGCATCCGAAACCGGCTCCCAGAAACTCGGCCAGCCCGTGCGGCTGTCGTATTTTGCCTCGGACCGATAGACGGAAAGCGCGCAACCTGCACAATTGTAGCTACCCGCCCTGGCCTCGTCCAGCAGCGGAGAGGCTTCCTGCCCCAGATGGTTCGTCCAGGCGTGTTCGGTCTTCCGATCGCGCAGCACCGCGAATTGCGCAGGCGTCAGCCGCGCGCGCCATTCGGCCTCAGTCAGGGTCACCTCGAACAGCGGTTGGCTGGCCTCGGCGCGCGGGGTCAGCCCATGCTGGGCAAGGATACCACCTATGGCGGAAAGCATTATCTGTCTGCGGGTCAACATGGTCATCCTTTCAGGGGAAGGTGGATCAACCGGGCCGCATACAGGCCCGGTTGGTGGCAATGTCAGGCTCAACGCGGCAGCAGGACCGAATCCACAACATGGATCACGCCGTTTGACTGGTTCACATCACCAATGGTGACGCGACCCGCATTTCCGGACTGATCATAAATCCACAGGCTGCGGCCGCGGACCTGCGCACTCAGCGGCGCGCCCGAGAGCGTTTGCATGTGGAAGAACCCGTCCCCGCTGGCGCGCGCCCGGCGCATGATTTCCGCGCCAGACAGATTGCCCGCGACGACATGCGAGGTCAGAATGCGTTGCAATGTGCCAATATTCTCGGGTTCGAGCAGGGTCTCGACAGTCCCGGCAGGCAACGCGTCGAACGCGGCATTGATAGGGGCAAAAACAGTCATCGGCCCGTCACCTTGCAACGCATCCACCAGTTCGGCAGCCTGCACGGCGGCAACAAGCGTCGTATGATCCGCCGAATTCACAGCATTCTCGACGATGTTGCGTTCTGCAAGCATCGGCGCGCCGCCAACCATCGGGTTGGCATGAACCCCAGAGACTGCCATCCCGGCGATCAGGGCAAAGACAGGCAGCGACAACTTGGTTGTGGTTTTCATCGGTATCTCCCGTGTTTTCATTGAGCGGACGCAAGCGGGCGTCCATGCAGGAGAGGACGGGCAGAGAAGCGGACAAGTTTCAGAAGGGCTTGAACTCAAGGTCACGAAACCGAGAGCGGGTGCGCGTTTCAGTCCATGCGCCATCCCGGCCCCAGGCTGCGTGGCGCATGCTAACTATATCAACCGGTTCTAAATTTCCGCCAGCGCCGCCACCGCCAGAACCGGGCCAGTTGGCGCAGGTTCGGGCGAGCCGCCCTCGGGCTCCAGACTGACAGCCAGCGTGATCCCGGCGACAAGGGCTGTCTGCACCTGTTCCAGCGGCGCGCGCAGCAGCCCGAGCGAGCGCGGCACGCCCTCGGCGTCTATCGCCCAGAGTTCATAGTCCTGCCCTGTCGGGGCTGCATCGCCTGCGGCGCGGCTGATCTCCAGAAGGCCCGTGCTGCTGTCAAACCGCGCGGCAAAGCGCAGATCCGCATCTTCCGTGGAAAGCTCTGCCTGAAGGATGGCGGGGGCAGGCCCCGGCGGCGTAAAGGTCAGTACAAAGAACACCGCGACAGCCGCAAGTACAGCCGATATTGCGCCCGCCCCGATCCAGCCCAACCCAAACCAGCCCCGGCGGGCAGGCTGACTGGGGGCCGCATCCAGATCCGCAAACAACCGCGCTTCGATCTGCGGCAGCAGATCGGGGGCTGGCGCGTCGTCATAGCTGTCATTGAGCGGCGCAAGCCGCGCTTCCCATGTGCGTATCAGCGCCGCGAAGGCGCCATCGACCTCGGCCCGCTGACGCACGCGCGCCCGCTCTGCGCCGGGCAAGGTGCCCAGCACATATTCCGCCGCCAGAAGCTCGTCTTGCTCCTCGAAGGCAGGGTCGTCAGGACGGGTCGGATCACTCATCGGTCCAGACACTCCTTCAGGCGCAACAGGCCGCGGCGCAACCAGGTACGCATGGTATTGAGCGGCACATCATGACGTTCGGCAAGTTCCTGATAGCTGAATCCCTGCAGATAGGCCCCGCGAATGGCAGCGGCGCGGTCATCTTCAAGTTCGCCAAAACACGCAACGATGCGGCGCGCGACATCTCTTGCCTGCATCTGCGCCTCTGCGCCAGGCCCCGGGGCGGGCAGGCGGGCAACCGGGTCATCCTCTGCCATGTCGGCGCGGGCCGTGGCCTGTGTCAGGCCACGCGCCTCGGGGCGGGCGCGCAGCCTGTCCAGCGCGGCATTGCGCGCGATGGTGACTAGCCAGCCCATTGCGGCCCCGCGCGCGCTGTCAAACTGCGCGGCACGCTGCCAGACCCTGATATACACATCCTGCAAAGCATCCTCGACCTCGGTTCTATCCCGAAGCATACGAGTCAGCACGCCGGTTAGTTTCGGCGCGCTGATGCGATAGACCTCGCGAAAGGCCGCGCGATCCTCTCGGGCGACCTTTTGCAGCAGCAGGTGCAGGGTGACTTCGGTCAAGTGCAATTGCCCAGTTCTGAATGCCGTTTCCGGGCGATCCCCGGGAAACCCTGTCTGAAGGCCCGGAAACGGGCTTGCCCTCATGCTTCCCGTGGCAGGCGCGGCATGTCAAGGGACGAGGTGCGGCTCACGGAAACGTCAAAAGTGGCACGAAACTTTCCCGCACCGCCATCGTTTCCCCAACGCCCGGCAACCCAGACCGGACAATTGATGGAGACTCAAATGACAAGACTTGCACTTCCCGCCGCCCTCGCATCCGTGCTTGCCCTGCCTGTCGCAGCCGACACGGCGATCGGCCTTGCCGGCGAGCGCACCCTCGTCATGATCGACCTGGCCGCAGGTCAGGTCACCGGCATGATGGAGCTGGACCATGACGGGCAGTTGATGGGCATTGACTACCGTCCCGCGACCGACAGCATGATCGGCGTGACCGAAGCTTTCGAGGTGGTCGAGATTGACCCGATGACCGGAAGCTGGTCACTGATCGTGGCGATGGACACCGAGATGGAGATCGCAGACGGCGCGCCCGTGATCGTGGACATCAACCCGGCGGCCGATG
>SLQN01000038.1 GCA_007131465.1 Paracoccaceae bacterium | reverse complement strand
GATATCGGCTGCGGCACGGCCGTGCTTGCCATGGCGGCGGCGCGCGGGGTTTCGCTTGACCCTCGCAAAGGTGGCCAGTATCGCGGCCTTGTGTCCTTGCGAGATTAAGGTTTGCGACCCATGCCCACGTATACGGCCATTACGAAACTCACATCCGCCGAGGCCGCTTATGCGCTGTCGGAAGCCATGGAGAACATGGACCCCGAACCCACCGGGGTAGGGGTGTTCGAGATGGAAGACGGCTCGAACCTCTGGGAAGTGGGTGGGTATTTCACTGATGCCCCCGATGATGTTGAATTGCTGCTGCTTGCGCAGGCTTTCGCCGCGCAGCCCTTTATTGTATCTGAACTGCCCGAGATCGACTGGGTCGCCAAGGTCCGCCGCGATCTGTCGCCAGTCGAGGCTGGACGTTTTCTTGTCTATGGCAGCCATGATGCCGACAAGCTGCCTTCGGACAAGGTCGGGCTGCTGATCGAGGCCTCGATGGCCTTCGGCACAGGGCATCACGGCACGACCCTTGGCTGTCTGCGCGCATTGGACCGGCTGGACAGCGAAGGGTTCCGGGGCCGCAAGGTTGTTGATATCGGCTGCGGGACTGCTGTGCTGGCGATGGCCGCTGCCCGGATCTGGGCCGATCCGGTGCTGGCCAGCGATATCGATGCCATCGCGGTCGAGGTCGCGCAGGTCAATATCGCTGCCAACGGGCTTGAAGACCGCGTGCAATGCCTGGAGGCGACGGGTTTTGCCCATCCGGTCCTGGAAGCCACCGCCCCGTTCGACCTTGTCTTCGCCAATATCCTGATGGGGCCATTGATCGATCTGGCCCCGGAAATGGGCTGCGTGACGGCATCTGGGGGATATACGATTCTCTCGGGGCTGCTGGTCACGCAGGCAGAACAGGTGCTTGCGGCCTATGCGCAGGCGGGCTTCGCCCTGCATTTCCGCGAAGATATCGGTGACTGGGCGACACTTACGCTGAAGCGTTGACGATCCTGTGAAATTCGCATCGGAGATGCCGCAGTTTCGCCTGATTTTTCGTGTAGAACGGACCTGAACTCGGGATGGACCCCTTACGACGACAGGCAGGCGCACAGGACATGACAATCATGAATGAGCAGAGATGTGAATTCGAACAGCGGCGGCTGGCAGTCATGCGCAAGCATCTGGCCAATGACCCGAAACTGAAAGTCATCCGGCGCAAGCGCAAGCTGTCGGTATTTGCCTCGGTTATCGGCAGCTTCATTGTGATCGGCGTTGCGATGGTCCTGCTTAAGGCTTTTGTCATCGCCCATGAAGGGCAGCAGGGCTATGCCCGCATCGTCGCTCCCGCGCTGCAGGGGCAGGCAGATGGGTCGGTTATGCATCTGCTGTTGCGTCCCGACCCTGTATCAACCGACATGGCTGCTGTCATTGCGCCGATCTTGCCGCGCGAGACCGCCCCCTTCCGCGCGTCTGTCCCCCTCAGCGTGCCGATGGAACCGTCACCATCCGAGGGTATGGTGGCCGATCAGCCTTGATCCCACCCGCAAAAGTCAGTGAACGCTGACCGGGTGCAGGTCGTTCTGACGCGCCATGACGAACGCCATCGCCCGGTCGGTCACAAGGGCAAGCCTTTCCCCTTCCTCGTGGTGAATTGCATAGAGATCCGTGACACCGGGCAGTTGATCGCGGATCTCGTCGGGCAATTCGCTTGCCTTGATCGGGCGCACATAGGCTATCGGGCGCACGGCTGAGTCTATCGGATACTTTGTATTCATTGGGTTTCCTCGGCTCTGCCTCTGGTAATCGGGATTGTGTGGATCGTTTCTTCCGGCTCTCTGCGCAAGAGGTCGATATGCAGCAAGCCGTCGTGCAAGCGCGCCTGGGTTACGTCGACCCCGTCTGCCAGCGCAAAGGCACGCTGGAACTGGCGCGTCGCGATGCCGCGATGCAGAAAGACGCGTGCGTCGCTTTCAGAATCACGCTGGATACCGCGCACCAGAAGTTGGCGCTTCTCGATGGTGATGGACAGGTCTTCATCGCGAAACCCGGCTAGCGCAAGGGTTATGCGAAAGCTGCTCTCACCCGTGACTTCGATGTTGAAGGGCGGGTAGCCATCCGTTCCGGCGCGGGCGGTGCGTTCCACCAGCCGCTCCAGCCTGTCGAAGCCCAGCAACAGCGGGTGCGACGGGAAGTTCAGTTTGGTCATCAGCTTAGCCCTTTCGTACAAGCGACATTGCTGCAGGTCCCTGTGTGGCGACCCGTTGTCATGGATATGGGGCTGAAACTCGGGTTCACAAGGGTTTCTGTCGTGTTTCCATGAACAGGCGCTTTTGCATCCGGCAAAAGATCGCTACGCTGCGCAAGTGTCAACCAGAGCAGAATCGCGCGCATGAACTCTCCACATGAACTGAGCCATGAAGACGTGTTGCGCGTCAAACTCGAAGTGCTGCGCCAGAAGCACCGCGATCTCGACGCGGCGATTGCGGCGCTGCAGGAGAAGGGACCGACGGCGCAGCTTAGCTTGCAGCGCCTCAAGAAGGAAAAACTGCTGCTGAAGGACCATATTGCCCGGATCGAGGATGAATTGACCCCTGACATCATCGCGTGACGCGATTGCACCCGCAGGCCGCATCGCTATAACGAGGCGACATCTTTGCGCGAGGGGGCGATGGACGATATTCAGGTCGGGATCATCATGGGCAGCCAGTCCGACTGGCCGACCCTGCGCGAAGCGGCGGACATTCTGGACAGCCTGTCCATCCGCTATGAGGCGCGCATCGTGTCGGCGCATCGCACGCCGGACCGGCTGTGGGACTATGGGCAAACTGCCGTCGGGCGCGGATTGCAGGTGATCATCGCAGGGGCCGGGGGCGCGGCCCATCTGCCGGGCATGATGGCCTCGAAAACCCGTCTTCCTGTCATTGGCGTGCCGGTCCAGACCAAGGCGCTGTCCGGGGTGGACAGCCTGTATTCCATCGTGCAGATGCCGCGCGGATACCCTGTGGCGACCATGGCGATCGGGGCGGCGGGGGCGGCCAATGCCGGACTTATGGCTGCGGGTATCCTCGCCTTGCAGGATAAAGCGCTGGCCGAACGGCTGGACGCCTGGCGGGCAGAGCTTTCGGCCGCGATCCCGCTGGAGCCGCGCGATGACTGAGCCGCTGGCACCCGGCAGCGTGATCGGGATTCTCGGGGGCGGGCAGTTGGGGCGCATGCTCTCGGTTGCGGCGGCGCGGCTGGGGTATCTGTGTCACATCTATGACCCGGCCCAGAGCCCGCCTGCCGGGCATGTCGCGGCGCATTGTGTCACCGCGGCATGGGACGATGCCGACGCGTTGGCGCGGTTTGCGGCGGGTGTGGATGTCATCACGTTCGAATTCGAAAATGTGCCGGCGCGGACGCTTGATCTGCTGTCGGAAACCCGCCCGATCCGCCCGGACCGTCGCGCGCTGGCCGTGTCACAGGACAGGGTGCAGGAAAAGGAATTCCTGCGGGGGCTGGGGCTGACGACCGCGCCCTTCCGGGCTGTGGACGGGCTGGAGGATCTGGCCGCCGCAACCCAGGCGCTCGGCGCGCCCGCCATCCTGAAGACCCGCCGCCTTGGCTATGATGGCAAGGGGCAGGTGCGGTTGGAGCAGGGTGCTGATCTGGACGCGATCTGGGCCGAAATCTCTGGCGCGCCTGCAATCCTTGAAGGGTTTGTCAGTTTTTCGCATGAGGTATCGGTGATTGCCGCGCGCGGGCTGACGGGCCAGGTCGCGGTCTACGATCCGGGCGAAAACCTGCACCAGTCCGGCATTCTGCGCGAAACGCGCGTTCCGGCGCGCCTGAGCGCGACGCAGCGCAGCGATGCCGTGCTGCTGGCGGCCAGGATTCTCAATGATCTGGAGTATGTTGGCGTGATGGGGGTGGAGTTGTTCGTCACGCCAGACGGGCTGGTTGTGAATGAAATCGCCCCGCGCGTGCACAATTCCGGCCACTGGACCCAGAACGGGTGCGCCGTCGACCAGTTCGAACAGCATATCCGGGCCGTCACGGGCCTGCCGCTGGGCGATGGCGGGCGTCATGCCGATGTGGTGATGGAGAACCTGATCGGCGATGATCTCGCGCGCTTGCCCGACCTGCTGCGCGAACGCGATGTTGCGGTGCATCTTTACGGCAAGCCGGATGCCCGGCCCGGCCGGAAGATGGGCCATGTGAACCGCATCCTGCGGTAAGCTGCGCCGTCACGGGCGCGGCAGGCGCGCCGCGACCGCATGCACCAGCGTCGCCCCCAGATCATACCAGAGGGCGCGCAGCGTGGTGAACCGCTCGGAATACCCAGACTGTACCGGGACGGGCAGTAAATCCGGCTGGTCGTGCAGCAGGGCCTGTGCGGCTGCCTGCCCGAACACCGTTCCCGGCCCGATTCCGCGCCCGGAATAGCCAAAACAGGCCAGCGCGCCGGGGCCGAATTGCACGATCTT
>SLQN01000272.1 GCA_007131465.1 Paracoccaceae bacterium | reverse complement strand
TATTATGCGCTGAAGGCAAAGTGGCTGGGGCTGGAAAAGCTGCAGGTCTGGGACCGCAACGCCCCCTTGCCGCTGGACGCCCCGCGCAAGATTTCCTGGGACGAGGCCCGCGCGACGGTGATGGAAGCCTATGATGGTTTTTCCCCGAAACTGGCCGAACTGGCCGAGCCGTTCTTCACCCAAGGCTGGATCGACGCCGCCGTGAAGCCCGGCAAGGCGCCCGGCGCCTTTGCCCACCCGACCGTGACCGATGCGCACCCCTTCGTCATGCTGAACTATCTGGGCAAGCCGCGCGATGTGATGACACTGGCGCATGAGTTGGGGCACGGTGTGCATCAGCGGCTGGCGGCAGGGCAGGGCGAATTACTGGCCTCGACCCCGCTGACATTGGCCGAAACCGCCTCGGTCTTTGGCGAGATGCTGACCTTCCAGCGCATGCTGGCCAAGGCCAGCACGCAAGCCGAACGCAAGATCCTGCTGGCCGGCAAGGTCGAGGACATGATCAACACGGTCGTGCGCCAGATCGCATTCTATGATTTCGAGTGCAAGCTGCACGCCGCGCGCCGCGAAGGCGAATTGATGCCCGAGGACATCAACGCTTTGTGGATGAGCGTGCAGGCCGAAAGCCTTGGCCCGGTTTTCGAGTTCATGGACGGGTACGAATGCTTCTGGAGCTATGTGCCCCATTTCGTGCATTCGCCCTTTTATGTCTATGCCTATGCGTTCGGCGACGGGTTGGTGAATGCGCTTTATGCCGCTTATCAGGAAGCGCCCGAGGGGTTTCAGGACAGGTATTTCGCAATGCTGTCCGCAGGCGGGTCGAAGCATCACAAGGCCCTGCTTGCGCCCTTCGGCCTTGATGCCGCCGACCCGGCCTTCTGGGACAAGGGGCTGTCGATGATCGCCGGGTTCATTGACGAACTTGAAGCAATGGACGACTGACAGGGAAGGGCCGAAGGGGCCGTCTGCGCCCCTTCGGCCCTTCGCACAGGGGTAAACATGCCTGTGTCGATCTGGTTTCCGGGGGGTGTCCTGCGGCGGGATGTCGGCGCTCAGCCCCCGACAGGGTTGGGCAGCGGGTCGCCCTGAACCTGGGCCGTGGCATTGGCGAGGGCCATCATCCCCATTTCCGTGCGCACATCGAGGGCCGCCGTGCCCAGATGCGGCAGCAGGGTGACAGTGTCCATCCGGCGCAGGGCTTCGGGCACATCGGGTTCATGTTCAAATACATCCAGCCCCGCCCCTGCGATCTGGCCTGCCTGCAAGGCCGCGATAAGCGCGGCCTCCTCCACGACATCGCCCCGCGCGATATTGATCAGATGCGCATGGGACTGCATCGCGCAAAGCTCTGCGGCCCCGATCATGTGCCGTGTCTCGGCCCCGCCCGGCACCGCCATGACAACCATGTCGGATTGTGCCAGCAGATCGTTCAGCCCTACCTGCCGTGCGGGAACATCAATCGCCTTCGCCGAGCGGTTGTGATAGATGATCTCCATCCCCAGCCCGAAATGCGCGCGCCGCGCGATAGCCTGGCCGATGCGCCCCATGCCCACGATGCCGCAGGTCTTGGCCCCCAGATGCAGCCCCAGCATCTGGGTCGGATGCCAGCCTGTCCATTTGCCCGACCGCACCAGCCTTTCGCCTTCGCCCGCACGGCGCGCGCTCATCAGCATCAGCATCAGCGCGATATCGGCGGTCGCCTCGGTGACCGCTCCTGGCGTGTTGGTCACAGCGATTCCCGCAGCACGGGCCGCCGCGACATCGATATGGTTGTAGCCGACCCCGAAATTCGCCAGCAAGCGGCAGCGCGACCCGGCCATGCCGTCGAACACATCGGCGGCAAAAAGATCGCCCAGTGTCGGGATCACGACATCATAAAGCACCAGCGCCGCGCGCATCTCACCCTTCTTGAGGGGGGACGTCTGCGTCCGAACCGTGACGTTGAAGGCTGCCCGCGCAGCCTCCAGAACGCTGTCGGGCAACGGGCGGGTGATATAGAGTTCCGGCACAGTGCGCCCCCTTGTCAATGCATGCGCGCGCCGCAAGGCACGTCGTGATCAGGGGCCAGAAGCGAGATGCGCCCCGCGCTGTCGGACACGCCCAGAACCAGCACTTCCGACAGAAACGGCCCGATCTGGCGCGGCGGAAAATTCACCACGGCCATGACTTGTCGACCAACAAGTGCGTCGGGTTCATATAATGTCGTGATCTGGGCCGAGGATTTCCGCTCGCCAATCTCGGGGCCGAAATCGATCCAGAGCTTGATCGCGGGTTTGCGCGCCTCGGGGAAGGGTTCGGCACGCAGCACGCGTCCGGCCCGTATATCGACCTTCAGGAAATCGTCGAATGTGATCGTCATTGCGCCAGGTCCTGCGCGCGTGCCCGCGCCGCAGCGATGGCGCGGCGCATCAGCGGGGACAGACCCGATGTGTCATCCATCAACACCGAAAGCGCCGCTTCGGTCGTGCCTTTCGGGCTGGTGACATTGATGCGCAACTGCTCCGCGCTCTCAACGCTGTCGGCGGCCAGTCGCCCTGCGCCGATCACGGTGGCGCGGGCCAACTGCATGGCAAGGTCCGGCTCCAGACCTTCGGCCACGCCTGCCCCGGCCATCGCTTCGATCATGTGGAACACATAGGCCGGGCCAGAGCCGGAAAGGGCCGTGACAGCATTGATCTGCTCTTCGTCTTGCAGGCGCACGGTCTGGCCCACAGCGGACAGCAACGCCTCGGCCAGTGCCATGTCATCTTCGGACACCTGCGCATTGCCCACCAGCGCGGAAATGCCTGCACCCACTGCGGCGGGAGTATTCGGCATTGCGCGGATGATGGGGGCCTCTGCGCCCAGGGTTTCGGCCAGCCGCGCCAGCGATGTTCCCGCCGCGATCGACACGAACAGCGTGCCCCCGCCCTGACCCAGCGCCACCAGACCCGGCAGGGCCGCGCCCATCACCTGCGGCTTGACCGCGAGAATCGCCACAGCAGGGGCGTCGGGCAAATCCCCGTTCAGGACTACACCGCTTGCGCGCAGCCAGTCAGAGGGGGCAGGCTCCAGCACATGGACGCTTGTCGCTGGCAGCCCCTGTTTCAGCCAGCCTGCCAGCATGGCCGACCCCATCTTGCCACATCCCAAGAGCACCATGCCCTTGCGGGCAATCTGGTCAAAATGCATCTGCGCTGTCCCTGTCCTGATGCACCCTTGATGCGCGGCAAGGACAGCAGGGTCAAGGGGGCGCGACCGTCATGCGCGGCCAACCGCCTCGGACAGGGCCATGTCCAGCGCGGCGGACGGACTGTGATCCGCCCAGGCCACAAGCTGAAACGCCGGGTAGAAGCGTTCGCAGGCATTCAGGGCCGATTGAATCATCCGCTCGATCTGGTCGATCCCGGCGGGCTGGTCTTCGCTCAGCAGCAAGCCATAGCGCCAGACCATCAGCCGCTGACTTTCCCAGTAGCTGAAGGCCCCCGTCCAGACCATGTCATTTGCCCGGCTGAGCGTTTCATACAGCGCAGGCATGGCCGCTTCGGGCGGGTCCATCTCGAAGGTGCAGATCAGCCGGAGCATCCCGTCACCCGGCGCCAGCGCGAGGCTGAGCGAATAGGTCCGCCAGAGCCCTTCAAGGGCAACGGCGATCTGATCCTCGTTCATGCGGTCGAAATCCCAGGCATGCTGCTCGGCAAGGGTTTCGACCAGATCAATCGGATGAAGGCTGTCGGAAGAAAGATAAAGCTCTGTTGCTGACATGCCTGCCTCTTTTTTCCCTGCTGTCTTGGGTGGCCTTGGGCGCGATCCCCAAGCAGCAGATGATACCGCTACACGTTCGCACGCTTTTGTCAGCGCTTACTAGATATGGTGTGGGGAAACAACCAGACTGTAAAGAAGATTCTGCGCAGGGCCACATTAATCTGGGGATAACTGTGGCGTGACTGTGAAACACGGCAGCATGACGATGGGTTTACCCCGTGCTTCCGCCCAGATTTCGCGGTGTCTGTTTCCAAGCATGGCGCGCAGCGCAGGCGAGACAGGTTCGCGCATTCAATTGATCCGTCGATAGGGCGCAGGGGCTGTGACGCCGGCTCAGACAAACCCCGCCGCAGTCCGAACGGCCCCCGTGTCAAACCCGCGCCGGTTCAGGATCGGGCCAAGATAGCGTTGCGCGACCGGGTGCATCGGGTCCAGCCCCGCATGCCGGATCATCAGCGCCGTGATGGCCGCCTCCGCCGCGCGCACCCCGCCATCCACGATCTTGAGCGCGATGCCAAGCCCCGCCTGCGGCAGGATCGCCACGAACACCGCCTCGGCCCCGGTCTTGAGCGCGACTTGTCCGTTCAGCGCGCGCATCAGGTCCGTGCAGGCGCGGGTTTCGCCTGCGACCAGTTCAGGATGCGCAGACATCGCATCGCGCAACCGCATCATGGCGCGCGACCGGGCATCGCCGCGATCAGTCGC
>SLQN01000480.1 GCA_007131465.1 Paracoccaceae bacterium | reverse complement strand
TGGATGTTCGATTTCAATCAGTCGATGCTGCCGGTTCAGCCTGCCGATACGCAATATGCCGCGGCCGCACGCGCGCTCAGAGCCTATAACATGCGTCTGGCCAACGGGACTGCCGTATTCGAGACCCGTGGCGACGCGCTGGCGCTGACAGTCGAGCGGATGGCGGGCGAGTTGGGGGCACGCGCGGCGCTGGTCGATGATCATCTCCGGAAGGGAGGGTTCATCATCGATTTCGTCTCGGATGACATTTTCTATTTCAACAAGGGGATGGCCTATGCGTCCTATCTGCTGCTGCGCGAGCTGGGGCGCGATTTCGATGAGGTGATCCTGCGCCAGGGGCTGATCGGGGTCTGGCATCAGGCGCAGAAAAAGCGGCGGTCGGATGGATATTCCTCCGACCGCCGTTGCAGTTCAGGCGCTGATTTCAGGCCAGTATCCTTACCGTGTCGCCCGGATGACGCGCGAGACTTCATCCAGTTGCAGGATTGCCCGCTTCAGATAGAACCCTTGCAGATGCAGATGATTGGCCAGAAAGCTGTTTGCGCCTGAACTGTTGAGCACGATGAAGGGCCTTTGTTGCGACGCCTCGCGCAGACTGTCCAGCGCCTGCATCCAGACCCGCGTCAACCCCTGCGCGGTGATGACGCTTTCGAAATCGCGTCCCAGCTCGCGCAATAGCAGATAGGACGCATAGGCCATCCCCTTGTTGAGATAAAAGATATCATCTGCGACCATGTCCAGAATGAAGCCATCCGCGCTCACATGCTCATCCACAATCGCGGCCCGCGACCCCAGTTCGCTGGCCATCCGATCAACTGTCATGGCCAGCGCATCGGCGCGGGTCTCAAAGATCGCCAACCCCCGTGCGACGCGCGTGTTATAGGCCCGCAAGGCGCGGGCGGCGGCCTCGTATTGTGTTTCGGCAGGCTGGACCGGCAGGAAGGACTGATCAAGATCGAAAATCCAGACATCGGTGGGAAATTGCAGCAGTCCGCTGGCACGTTCCAGATCGGTGTCAATCGCGGAAGAGCCGCGCAACCGCCCGATCTGGTTTTCCAGTTCCAGCGTGAAACGGCTGATCGCGCGCATCATCCCACGCTGATAATTCGCCATGTTGTCATGAAACGCGGTCGGAAAGAAGATCGGGTCATTCGCCGTCCAGCGATGCGTGACCACTTCGCGGGTGATCAGCGCCTCGGCCATGTTCACGGCATGGCTGCCCCCCTCCACCGGGGCGGGCGGGGTGAAATCCAGATTGGCATCAATCCGGTGCATCAGATTGCCGATCACCCCGAAATACAGCACGAAAGCGGCGGCAAGCATCCACAAGCTGCGTTTCAGAATGACCCTTGGCCGTGTTCCGAAGACAAGCCCCGGAAGCGAGAATTCCGGCCTTTTGGCCGGGACTTGTGGCCGAATGATCAGATCATTGCCCATGACAGTCCTCCTGTAATCCGGCAGACCGGCCAATTGCGCCTTCTGCACTTTCACCCCCACTAACGCGGGCTGGGGCGGTTTCATCCGCGCCCTCAAAAGAGTTTTTTGCACCCGCGCGATTTATTTCAGGATGAATTCGGCGTGTCGCGCGTATGTAGTCAAACCGTAAACGGAGGCCGCATTGTGAGTCTGAAAGCTGAAGTGACGTTGCACACGACAAGTCTGCGCCGCTACGCGCTGGTCCTGACCCGCGACCCGACCGCAGCGGATGATCTGGTTCAGGAAACCCTGCTCAAGGCGATTGACAAGGCCGATACATGGCAACCCGGCACCAACCTGCGCCCATGGCTGTTCCGGATCATGCACAACACCCATGTCAGCGAGTTGCGCCGCGCGAAAACCCGCAGCGATGCCGCGCCGGACTTGCCCGAACCTGTTGTGCCCGACAGCCAGCACACGCAGTTAGAGTTGAAGCAGGTCTTGCAGGCACTTGACCAACTGCCAGAGGCGCAGCGCAAACCCATCATCCTGATCGCCCTGCGCGAGTTGTCCTACGCTGAGGCCGCGCGCGTGCTTGATGTGCCGCTGGGCACGTTCATGTCGCGTCTGGGGCGCGGGCGCGAGGCGCTGCGCCGGATCGTGTCGGGTTTAGGCAAGGGGAAACTGGCGGTGCTGAAGACGAAAGGAAACATCTGATGACACAAGATACCAAAGCGGAACAAGACCTTGGTCTGGATGCTGATCTGATGGCCTATGTGGATGGGCACCTGCCGCCCGAGAAGATGGCCGAGATCGAAGCCCGCCTTGCCCACGAACCCGAGGCCCGCGCCGCAACTGCACGCTGGCGTCACCATGACAATCTGATCCGCCAGATGGCGCAAACCGCCGATGACCTGCCTGCCAATATGCGCATTGCCGCGCTGGAGCGTGAACTGGCCGCGAAACTACAGGCGCGCAAACGTCGCGCGCTTCTCATGGGGCCGACCCTTGGCCGGATCGCGGCCAGCGTGCTGATCTTCACCGCCGGTTGGGGCGCGCATGGGTATTTCGGGTCCGCTTCGCAAATGGCAGGGGCGGAGTATCCGCAATTTGTCTCTGCAACCGTGATCGGGCATCAGGCGATCCAGCAGGCGTCCGTCCAGCAGGCCGAGTTTCAGCCGGATGAAATGGACGCGGCCATGGATTGGATCTCAGCGCAGATGCAGCGCAAGATCGACAGTCCGAAGCTGGAGCGGTTGGGCTATGCGGTGGAAAGCGCGCGGCTGCTCGCGACCGATAGCGGGCCGCTTGCGATTTTCCATTACCGCGACGGGGAAGGGAAGCGCGTGACCGTCTCTATTGCTCCGCATTCCCCGGATCAGGCCGACTACAAGCTACGCGTTGTGCGGCTGGAAAATGACAACATGGCCTACTGGACAGATGCGGGACTGGATTATTCGGTTATTGGTGATGTTAATCCTGGCCAGATTACAACACTTGCGGCAGCGGTTCGGGACTGATCGGGGGTAACACCGTGATCCGACGCGTCAATACCTCAGCAAATACCGCTGTAGAAGCAGTTCCTGCTTCGCCGCGCCCCGACTTTCGAGCGGGTACAGTGCCCGCCGCACCGCACGCTGGCGGAAATCGGGTAAGCATGGCTTCGAGGTCTTCTTCTTTATTAATTGCTTCAAGGCGGGCTGATATCCGAAAGCTTTGCCCTCCGGTAAACTCTGGGCGGTTCAGTCTTCGTCACGGGTTTCTTGCTCATCTTCGCGCCATAAAGGGCACGATGTGCCAGAAATCCTGCGTTCCGCAATATGGCTGACCGGCAAACTGGCACGCTCTGTATGCTCCCGCGCGGGCACAGCGCGGCTCAACCCATAGTCAGCGCCCTATCTAAATGGACATAGCCCCCGTCCACAAAAAGCCATTGCCCTGTCGTGTGGCTCGCCCGTTCCGACAGCAGAAATAGAACCGTGTCGGCCATTTCGCGCGCCGTCGTCATGCGGCCTGCCAGCGGGATGTTTCGCGTGATCTTCGCCAGCCGCGCCTGCGGATCATCGAAGGTTTCAAGCCAGCGCGCATAAAGCGGGGTCATCACCTCTGCTGGCAGGACAGCATTTACGCGCACGCCGTCCGCCACAAGGGCTGCGGCCCATTCCCGCGTCAGGCCAAGCTGCGCCGCTTTGGCCGCAACATAGGCAGAGGTATTTCCCTGTCCGGTCAGCGCTGTCTTGGACGAGACATTCACCACCGCCCCTTTGGCTGCGCACAGATGTGGCAGGCACAGATGCATCATCGTGTAGTAATGCGTCAGGTTGCGCTCGATTGACGCGCGAAAGGCATCTGGTCCCGCATCCAGCCCGATCGAGTCATTCGCGCCCGCATTGTTGACCAGCCCGTAGATGCCTCCAAAGGTCTCGACAACCTGCGCGACAGCGGCAGTGCATTGCGCGTCATCGGTCAGTTCCGTCTGGATCAGCAAAGCGCGCGGCGCATGAGCGCGGATAGCCTCCATGAACCCGACGGGCGCGGTCGAGCGCGCAAGGATCACCGGCACGCCCCCTTCTTCCGCGACTCCTTGCGAGATCGCGGCTCCGATCCCCGAGGCCCCGCCGGTCACGATCACGACCTTGTCCTTTAACCCCAGATCCATCAGATCACCCCCTGAACCGGTACTGTTCCAGACTGTCCGGTTTCATCTGGATCGAATATCCGGGCTCCAACGGAGGCATATACGCTGCGTTGCGCACCACGCAGGGGTATTCGAAATGCTCGTGCAGATGATCGACATATTCGATCACGCGACCCTCATATGTGCCTGCGATGCAAAGATAATCGATCATCGACAGATGCTGCACATATTCGCACAGCCCCACCCCACCTGCATGCGGGCACACCTTGAGCCCGTATTTCGCAGCCATCAGCATCACCGCCAGTACCTCGTTCACCCCGCCCAGACGGCAGGCGTCGATCTGTACGACGTCGATCGCACCGCGCATGATGAGTTGCTTGAAAATGATCCGATTC
>SLQN01000137.1 GCA_007131465.1 Paracoccaceae bacterium | reverse complement strand
TGAATATTTCAATCGCAGGAGGACCTATGTCCATCACCAAACCCATTCAGCTAGGCATGTTCATTCTGGGGTTGTCCGCACTCGGGCAGCATGCGGCGGGAACCGAGCCGCCGATATCGGCATTTGCCGGGTTGGAGGCTTTGCTGCCGGAAACGCCGTCGTCCGACCTTGGCAGTCATGCGGGTCAAGCCACACTTATCGTGATCTTCGCGGATACGCCCGAACGGGCTGAACGAAACATCGCTGGATATCCGCAAGCTGAAACGCACGCTGGACCGCTATGCGAATGATCCGCAGCGTGTCGAGATGGATTTCACGACTGTCCATCAAAGCCTGACGCACCTGATCGCGATAGAAGAATTGCCGCCATCAGACGAAAACCTTGCCTTGCTGTCGGCATTGGCGGACGGCGGGCAGGGCATACGCGCGACCGATGCGGCGGTGGCTGTCAATCGCCGGATACTTCAGGAACAGAAGCCGCGCGAGCTTTCGTCGGACACCATCGCGCAAATTAGGAGCGCCGCCCCCGTTCTGGACGCTGTCTCCGAAGGCGATCTGAAAGACCAGATGCGCGAGGATGTGCTTTTTCTGACAGAAGAAATGCAAACAGGGCTGCCGAGCCTGCCCGGCGTAACACGGGACGATGCGATCATAAGCGGGCGCGATGAAGCAGTGCGCGTGTTCGGGCGAGCATCAAGGATTTTGATAGCGCTGCGCAAGTCCCCCGCGCTGATGCGCAAGCTTCACGCGAGCACAGGGTTCAAGGCGGCGGAAATTATTGTGGTGCTGACGGGGCTGGTCAGTCTCGGATTGAATCTGTTCTAGCGCACGCCCCCTTAACCACAAATTATCACACAATAACAACGCATTAGTGTTTCACGTGAAACATGCCCCCTCACAACAACGGCGAGGCCAGCGCCACAGTGTTGTTGCGCAAGCGGCGCAGGGTTGACCAGCCCTCCACATCCGCCCGCGCGATCCGTCGCGCCCGGTCGCGGTAGCTTTTCTGCCGCGCGTCCAGATCGGCCACAGCCTCGCGGCACTGAAACAGCAGCGAATTCTCGTAGTTCAGGTCGAAACTGCGATGGTCGAGATTGGCCGTGCCGACCATGCCGAACAGCCCGTCCACAGTCACGATCTTCGAATGGATCAGCCCGCCCTCGAACAGATAAAGCTTCACCCCCGCGCGCAGCAAATCGGGAAACAGGCTCTCCGACGCCGCCCCCACGATCAGGCTGTCATTGCGCGCGGGCAGCACCAGTTCAACCTGCACCCCGCGCTCCGCCGCCGAGCACAGCGCCGTGTGCAGCGCCATGTCGGGCACATAATAGGGCGTCGTCACGCGCAGCCGGTCTGTGGCGGCGTAGAACATCGCCCGCAATGCATCCGAGGGCGTGGTGTAAATGTCATCAGGGCCCGAGGCGATGACCTGCGCCACCACCCCGTCCGGCCCGTCCTGCACCAGATGTTCGGTCATCAGGTGGCGCAGGTCCTCGGAATGGTGCGTCATCCAGTCTTGCAGGAACACCGCCTGCTGCTGGCGCACCACAGGCCCTTCCAGCCGGATCAGGATATCGACCCAGGGCGCGAAACGCGGCTTGATGGCGAAGGCCGCATCGGCGCAGTTGCGGCTGCCGACCCAGGACAGGCTGTTGTCCACCACCACGATCTTGCGATGGTTGCGCAGGTCGAGGCGCTTGAACAAGAGCCCCACCAGCGGATTGCCGACCGGGGCCGCGCGGTCCAGCGCCACGCCCGCGCCCTGCATCTGTCGCCACAGGGCCGAGCGGATCAGATGCCGCGCGCCGTGGTCATCGACCAGCACCCGGCAGGACACCCCGCGCCGGGCCGCGCGGCACAGCGCCTCGGCCATGCGCGTGCCGGTCTCGTCGGTCAGCCAGATGTAGAACAGCACATGGACATGGTCGCGCGCGGCATCGATGGCGTCCAGCATGTCGGCCATCATCGCATCACCCTCGGGCAGAAGCGTCAGGCGGTTGCCGCCAACCGGCAGAAACCCGCTGGTGGCATGGCCTGCGGCAAAGGCCGGGCGCGCTGGCCCGTCGATATCCAGCCGCGTCGTGGGCTGGCGGTCGTGGGCTGCCAGCAGGATGTTGCGCACCTCGCGCATGCGTTCGCGCTTGGCGCGCTCCAGCCGGATTTCGCCGAACAGGAAATAGGCCCCGATGCCGACAATCGGCAGCACCGAGATGACCGTCACCCAGGCCAGCCGCGCCGAGGGCGTCAGCCCGTCGCGCAACAGGGCGCGAATGATGAACCCCACCTGCAAGGCCAAAACAAGCCCGACTGCCAAGCCTGTCATCTTCCCCCCTGTCGCTGTCCCGATGCTGTAACCTGTCACGAAGTGCAGGCAGTGTCACGCGGCCAGTCCCGTGGGCACGACCGTTCCGGGGGCACGACCGTTCTGGGGGCACGACCGGGGCCAGTCGCTGAAAGGCAGTTCCGCGCCCGGCATCCCGGTTGGCGCAGGAATGGCTTGAAGCCGCGCGCGAAGGGCTATTTAACATCATCCGGCACATCTGCCGCGCGCCGCCCATGACCCCGCCTGCGCAAAGGATACCCGATGCAACTTGGCCCGCCTGTCTTTGACCGTTATGTCGCCCCGGCGCGGCTGCGCCCGCAACTGTGGCGGCTGGGGCTGGGGCTTGGGCTGGTGCTGGGCACCTATATCCTGTGGATGGGGCTGATGGTCGCGATCATCGCGCTGATGCGCGGGGCCGATGCCGTGGAACAGGCGCTGGGCGCGATCGGTGTGGGCGACAGTCCGGGCTCGCTCGTGCTGCTGCTTCTGACATTCGTGGGCATGGCACTGGGCGCTTTCGCGGCGACGCGCTGGCTGCATCATCGACCCATCGCGTCGCTGTTCGGGCCGCGTGCGGTGGTGCTGCGCGATTTCGCCATTGGTCTGGGCATCTTCATGGCGCTTGCCCTGCCCGGCATCATCTGGTTTTTCGCAACGCTCGATCTGACGCGCGGGGTCGCGTGGTCGGTCTGGCTGACCTTCCTGCCGCTGGCGCTGCTGGGCCTGCTGATCCAGACCGGCGCAGAGGAACTGGTATTTCGCGGCTACATGCAGCAACAGCTTGCCGCGCGGTTCGCATCGCGCTGGATGTGGATGGTGCTGCCCTCTGTCCTGTTCGGGCTGGTGCATTATGCCCCGGCAGAGATGGGCAATTCCGCCTGGCCGATCGTCTTTGTCACCGGCTTCTTCGGCCTGATCATGGCCGATCTGACGGCGCGGTCAGGATCCATCGGGATGGCCTGGGGGCTGCATTTCGCCAATAACGCGCTGGCGATCCTGCTGTTCACCACCGGCGAGGCGCTGGATGGGTTGGCGCTTTACCGGTTGCCTTTCTCGGCCAGCGATACCGAGGCAATCCTGCCGATGCTGGGGGTCGATGTCATCGGCATGATCATTATGTGGGGCCTGTGCCGGCTGGCGCTGCGCGGGCGCTGATTGCATTTCGGCACGGCCCGCATTATCTGGGCCTTGTGCTGCGCAGGAACCGTCGATGAACTGGATCACCAATTACGTCCGCCCCACCATCAACTCGCTGTTTTCGCGCCGCGAGATGCCCGAACACCTGTGGGAGAAATGCCCAAGCTGCGGCACGATGCTGTTTCACCGGGAACTGACGGAAAACCAGCGGGTCTGCAATTCCTGCGGCCATCACATGACCATCGCGCCGCGCGAACGCTTTGCCCATTTCTTCGACGGGGGAATGTACCGCGAGATTGCCGTGCCGCAGCCGATTGCCGATCCGCTGCAATTCCGCGACCAGAAGAAATACCCCGACCGGATGCGCGCGGCGCAGAAACAGACCGGCGAGAAAGAGGCCATGCTGGTGGTCGAGGGCGAGGTGCTGCGCACCAGACTGGTTGCCGTGGGGCAGGATTTCGGCTTCATGGGCGGGTCGATGGGCATGTATGTCGGCAATGCCATCATCGCGGCCTGCGACCATGCGATTGCGCGGAAACTGCCGCTGGTGCTGTTTTCGGCCGCAGGCGGGGCGCGGATGCAGGAAGGCATCCTGTCGCTGATGCAGATGCCGCGCAGCACGGTCGCACTCGACATGCTGCGCGAGGCGGGGCTGCCCTATATCGTCGTGCTGACTGATCCGACCACAGGCGGGGTCACGGCCAGTTACGCCATGCTGGGCGATGTCCAGATTGCCGAGCCGGGCGCGCTGATCTGTTTTGCCGGGCCGCGCGTGATCGAACAGACGATCCGCGAAAAACTGCCCGAGGGGTTTCAGCGCGCCGAATACCTGCTGGACCACGGGATGCTGGACCGCGTGACCCCGCGCCCCCGCCTGCGCACCGAGATTGCGACCATCCTGCGGATGCTGACCGGGCAGAGCGCGGTCGTGCATGGCGAATTGCCGCGCCCGGATGCGGCGCCTGCGGTTGCCGCCGTCGCAAAGCCTGCC
>SLQN01000361.1 GCA_007131465.1 Paracoccaceae bacterium | reverse complement strand
GGTGGGGCGACGCGCGCGCGGCCCCGCCCCATCGGCAGGTCAGGTCAGGCGAGGAAATCCATGTATTCATCCTCGGTCATGAAATCGTCCAGAACACTCAGATCATCGAGCTTCATCTTGAAAAACCACGCCTCTCCCTGCGGGTCCTCGTTCACAAGCCCCGGCGTCACGGCCAGCGCTTCATTCACCTCGACGATCTCGCCATCGACCGGGGCCAGAATATCCGACGCCGCCTTGACCGATTCGATCACGCAGACCTCATCGCCCTTGGCGACTGTCGCCTCGATCTCGGGCAGTTCCACAAAGACCACATCGCCCAGTTGCTGGGCCGCATGCTCGGTGATCCCCACGACCACGACATCGCCCTCAATGCGCAGCCATTCATGTTCTTCAGTGTATCTCATAACCAACGCTCCTCAGCGCTTGTAGGTGGATGGACGAAACGGCAATTCGCAAACGGTAACGGGCAGCCGCTTGCCGCGCAACTCTGCCCAGAGGCGGGTTCCGGGTTCGGACGCCGCGCTGGTCACATAGCCCATCGCAATCGGGGCCTCAACCGAGGGGCCATAGCCGCCCGAGGTGATCCCCCCAAGCGTCTGCCCGCCTTCCGCAGCATCCCAGATCACTGTGCCTTCGCGCATCGGGGCGCGTCCTTCAGGGCGCAGGCCCACACGGGAAGTTGCCGCACCCGTGGCCAGTTCGGCCAGAATCACCTCCGCCCCCGGAAACCCGCCTTCGCGCGCGCCCCCGGCGCGGCGCGATTTCTGGATCGCCCAGGCCAGCCCGGCCGCGACTGGCGTCGTGGCCTCGTCGATGTCGTGACCATAAAGGCACAGCCCTGCTTCCAGACGCAGACTGTCGCGCGCGCCAAGCCCGATGGGCGCGACCTCCTCCCGGGCAAGCAACCCCCGCGCGAAGTCTTCCGCTGACGCGGCAGGCACGGAAATCTCGAAACCGTCCTCGCCCGTATAGCCCGAACGCGAAATCCACAGCGCGCCGAACCGGGTCTCGACCGCAATCGTGTCCATGAAGCGCATCGCGCGCACCTCCGGGACAAGGCTTGCGAGCGCATCTTCCGCCATGGGGCCCTGCAGCGCCAGAAGCGCGCGATCCTCCAGCACGATCACCTCGGCCATATCCGACAGACGCGCGCGCAGATGCGCAATATCGGCGGCCTTGCGCGCGGCATTGACCACCAGCAGCAAATGATCGCCCCGATTGGCAAACATCAGGTCATCGAGGATGCCCCCCTGCGCATTGGTGAACATCCCGTACCGCTGCCGCCCTTCGGCCAGCCCGGTCACGGCCACGGGCATCAGCGCCTCCAGTCCGGCTTCAAGGGCTGCCATGTCACTGCGGGGTCTCAGGATGACCTGCCCCATATGGCTGACATCGAACAGGCCTGCCTGTGTGCGGGTGTGCAGATGTTCCTTCATCACGCCCATCGGGTACTGGACCGGCATCTCGTAGCCGGCAAAGCCCACCATCCGCGCGCCGAGTTCCAGATGCAGCCCGTGAAGCGGTGTGCGCTTCAGATCCTCGTTCGTGCTGGTCATACTGCCCCATCCTTTGGCCCAGAGGGCCGGGTTTCATGCCTGCGGGCGTCTGGCCGCGCATCATGCCCCCTCTGTCCCTTGCGCCTGAGATCGCTATCCCTTCGGCGGACGCAAACGCGCCTCTCTCCAGAGTCTGTCAGCCAAACCGGTCCTTTTGCCTGAGAGTTTACCGGGGCGGTTGCTCCTTCGGCCCTGACGCACGCGCCAGTGTCTCCCGTGCTCGACTGACCTTGTGCTAGCGGAAACCGGACCAGTGTGGCAAGTCTTTTTCCGGCAGCTGTGACGTTGCGCGCCAAAAGACAGGGGAAACCGGCAGCGGCGCATTCATCTTCGGCTACGGCTCGCCCGTGAACTGCCAGACGCATGATTATCCTGATCCGATACACGCGACGATTCGCGGCTGCACGCGAGAATGACGGCGGTCGCTGCCATTTCGGCAAAGCCTCCTGAGTGCCGTGGTCTTGCGCGCGCGAGGACCGCGCGGCCCGTCAGCGCAGAGGTGCAGGCAATGGTTGACGACTACTTGACACACGTTGCCTTGGTGCGCCGCGGCGCATAGAGCGTGGCGCTCAAAGTGTGATCCGCACCTGTAGGAAGCCACGCTCATCCGCGTCGATGATCTCGGGGGTGAAATCCGCAATCGTATCGAGATGCGCCTCCGCCGCGACGCTTGTCTTGAGGACCATGCTGCCGCCGTCGTCGCGCAACAGCCGGAACGGCGCTTTCGTGGAAATCGAGACGGGCGACATACGGGTCACATAGGCGCGCAGGATATCGCGGGTGATCGCTGGATGTTCCAGCACGATACTGTCCTGCCCCGTCCCGGCGAAGCCGCCAGCGCCCTGCGCGCGAAAACTGTTCGTGCACAAGATGTACTCTGCATCATGGCGAAGCGGCTCGCCCTTCCACAAAAGATTGTGGATACGCGATGCCGACGGGTCGATAACGCGCCCATCCGGCCCGAACCGGGCCGGGGCCGACAGGTCGATCTCATACTCCAGCCCATAAATGATTTCGAAATTATAGCCCGGATAGTCGGCGTTCATCAGCGGTTGGTCATCCACGCCCGGCCGGGTCTGGACATAGGCCGAGGCCGCGCGTTCCAGCCACAGGGTCAGGTCCGCGCCGCTTATTTTCAACGCCGCGATGCAGTTAGGGAACACATAGAGGTCCGCCAGCGCCCGCAGCGTCAGGGGGCCAGCCGCGATGTCAGTGTAGTTTCGCGGCCCACCAAGCCCCCCGGCCTTGCAGGGCGACACGGAAGATAGCAGTGGCAAGTCTGCATACGGCCCCTGCGTCAGATGGCGCGCAACGAAATCCGACTGTGCCGCCGCGACCAGCGCAGTCGCCGCACTGCGGCCCAGATATACGAAGAAACTGTTGATCGGTGCCTCGGTCATGCCGATCGGCTTGCGAATATTCTCCATTACCGCGTCATGCGCGCGCGCGACGATCCTGCGCACCGCGCCGCTGAGCATCGGTACCTGCGCTGTCCTTCCCGTGCTCGGCGTGAAGTTCGTGGCAGCATCACGCAGCGCCTGTGTCTGCACGCGGGCCTCGAGCACCTCCCAGACGCCGCCCATGCGCATCAGGGTCAGATCGATCAGGCCCAGATGCGAGCCGTGAAATCCGCTCATGACAGTGGGCTTGCCCAGCACCGTCCCGTGCGTCAGATCAACGCCCGGAATATTCGCGAAGACGGCCGAGGGAAACACCTGATGCGTGTGGCCGCTCAGGATCAGGTCTACCCCGTCGATGCCCGCCAGCGGGATGACGGCGTTTTCCATGTTCTCCTCGTGGCGCAGCTTGCCGATACCGGAATGCGCCAGCAGAACCACAAGGTCCGCCCCCGCTTCGCGCATCTCGGGAACCCAGGCGCGGACGGCATCGACCATGTCGCGCGTCTGCACCCGTCCGTGAAGTTGCTGGCGTTCCCAGAGCGTGACCTGCGCCGGTGCAACTCCGATCACACCAATCGTGATCGGATGCGCGCGCCCTGCCCTGTCCGTCACCTGCCGATGCAGCAACTGGTACGGCCTGAACAGATGCATGTCACGCCGCGCCTGCCCGGCCGCCTGCCGAAGGATATTGGCCGAGACGACCGGAAATTCTGCCGGAGCAATGGATTGCATCAGGAAGTCCAGCCCATAGCTGAATTCATGATTGCCCAATGTGATCGCATCATAGCGCAACGCATTCATGGCCGCGATGACCGGGTGAACCTCACCCGCGCAAAGCCGTTTGTCATAGGCGAAAAAATCCCCCATGGGCGTGCCTTGCAAGAAATCACCATTGTCGAACAAAAGGCAGTTCTGCACGCCCGCGCGCGCCTGATCGATCAGTTCTGCCAGCCGCGACAGGCCCAGATGGGGGTTGGCGCAATCTGCGTAATAGTCATAAGGGTGAAGGTGGACATGCAGGTCGGTTGTTTCCATGACCCGAAGGTCAACGGTTCCCGAAACTTCCATGCTTGAACCGATTCCGACTCGATGTTGTTTCATGTTACTCAGCAATTCGCGAGACTACTTCTCGGCAACTTCTATGCAAGCATCAGGCAGGTTTTCTGCCAGAAACGTGGTCATTTTGTGTTAATCGCCAGGCCCGACGCCGTGAAGGTAAGGGATTTGCGAAGGTCGCACAACCTTGGATTGAGCATCGGCGCGCCAGGACGATTGCCGACACCCCGAATTCCTGCCACAGGGTCTGGACTGACAGATCAGGAGCACCCCATGCAATTCGCCTTCAGGGAAGACTGGCACTCGCGCGCGGCACAGAACCGGGCGGACAGGCAGCATCTGCACGCCGCCGCCTATGACCGCGACAGCCTGATTCTTCCCATGTGGCGTGGCAAGCCGCATCTGGGCGCGGGCGGGCTGGCCTGGGTCGCGCCGGATCATCGGATGCTG
>SLQN01000203.1 GCA_007131465.1 Paracoccaceae bacterium | reverse complement strand
GTTTCCTGTTGCACGCCTTCGGGCAATGACAGGCCAGTCAGCGGCGCATCCAGACGCAGCAGCAGCGTCTTGGCATCCAGCGTGCCCAACAGCGCCGAGGTCTTGTCCTGCACCACCACCGCGCCGTGATTGATGATCGCGATCTCGTCGCACATGTCCTGCGCTTCTTCGAGGTAATGCGTGGTCAGGATAATGGTCATGCCCTGATCATTCAGCTTGCGCACATTGGTCCACAGCATCTGGCGCAATTCGATATCTACCCCGGCTGTCGGTTCATCCAGCACCAGCACCTGCGGGCGGTGGACCAGCGCCTTGCCCAGCAGCAGGCGTCGGCGCATCCCGCCAGAGAGCGTCCGAGCATAGGCTTCGGCCTTGTCTGACAGGCCGATCAAGGCAAGGATCTCATCGGTGCGCCGGTCACGCTTGGGCACGCCATAGAGGCCCGCCTGCACTTCCAGCGCGCCACGCGGGGTGAAGAAGGGGTCCATGTTCAGTTCCTGTGGCATTACCCCGATGGCCGCGCGCGACTGGCGCGGGTTGATGTCCTGATCGAACCCCCAGATCCGCACCTGACCGGCGGTCTTCGTCACCAGCCCCGCCAGAATATTGATCAGCGTGGACTTGCCCGCCCCGTTGGGTCCCAGCAGTCCGAAGATGCTCCCCGCCGGAATTGACAGGTCTATGCCTTTCAGCGCCTCGTTCAGCGGCGCGCCTTTCTGGCCGACATAGGTCTTGCGCAACGCAGATATCTCGATGGCGGCGGCGGTCATGGTGTCTCCGGCTCTGGTGGGGGTGGTTCGGGCTCTACCACAACCACGCAGCTTTGTAAGGGGCTGTTGACTGTCCCTCCCGCGACCCACCCCGTCACTCATATTCACAAGAAAGGCTTTCCATCCTGGACCTTCTGACATCCTTTCACGGACGCATTGACCGTCTGCAATTCTGGCAGGTGATCTTGTTTCTCGTGATCTGGATGATCGGACTGAGGGTCATCAGCGCGGCGCTGTTCGGCCAGGGCCAGGCCGCGCGCCTGTTCATGTTCGGTGCCAGCCTTCTGGCGCTCTATCCGGCACTTGCACTCGGCACGAAACGGCTGGCGGATCGCGGGCACAGGCCGTGGCCGCGTCTGGCGATCTTTTTTCTGCCCCTGATCGCGAGTTCCTTTCTGGACAGGTTCAGATCGGCTATCGTCCGATGACAGGCCTTGATCCCGACGCGCCAGAGACCGTGATTATGATACCTGACTCATTTGGGCTGACGCTTGGCTTTATAGCGCTTGGCGTGTCGATCCCGGCCATCGTCGGTTTGGGATTTCTGCGCGGAACCCCTGAAAGAAATGCCTTCGGAACGCCTGTCGGCGCGGATGCCCGGTGATAGGGGCTTGCCCATGACGCTCTGTCCGATATGCTGCACAAGCATACTGACCGAGGTTCCGACATGACCACCGCCCTGCCCCATGATGCCCCCGAAACCGAAATCGTGACCACGATGCGCGTGTGCTGCGACGGGGGCGAAGGCGCGTTGGGGCATCCGCGCGTCTGGCTGTCGCTGTCGCATGATACGGGGATGGTTGAGTGCGGCTATTGCGACAAACGTTTCATTCATCGCGATTATGCGGATAATACCGCCTGAGGCTGGCCAGACAGAATCAGGGTTTCGCCACGGATCAGAGCGCCTCACACGCGCCCGGCCTCACACGCGCCCGGCCTCACACGCGTCCGGCCTCACACGCGTCCGGCCTCACACGCGTCCGAATGACTCCGGGCGAGTTGTCAGTCTGGAACTTCTCATGCACGCAAACGCGAGTTACCTATCGTCATGACAACGGCAATCGCATAGGAATGCCGTATCCCGACCCTTTGTTCCAAGGCATTCAAGGGGCAGATCAACCGGCACGCAACAGGGGCGCATCATGACCTTCGGCAAGGGCCATCACCTGCATCTGATCGACGGATCGGCCTATATCTTCCGCGCCTATCACGCTCTGCCGCCGCTGACGCGCAAATCCGACGGGGCGCCGGTGGGCGCAGTGGCCGGGTTCTGCAACATGCTCTGGCGGTATCTGGGCGAGAATGGCGCAAGTGCCGATGCGCCCACCCATGCCGCCGTGATCTTCGATCATTCTTCCAAGACCTTCCGCAACCAGATCTACGATCAGTACAAGGCCAACCGCCCCGAGCCGCCCGAGGACTTGCGCCCACAATTCCCGCTGACGCGCGATGCCAGCCGTGCGTTCAATCTGGCGACGATCGAGATCGCGGATTTCGAGGCCGATGACATCATCGCCACCCTCGCCCGTCAGGCGCGCGAGGCAGGCGGGCGGGTGACGATCATTTCCTCCGACAAGGACCTGATGCAGCTTGTCGGCAACGGTGTCACGATGCTGGATGCCATGAAGAACAAGCTGATCGATGTGGACGAAGTGTTCGAGAAATTCGGCGTGGGCCCTGATCGGGTGGTCGATGTGCAGGCGCTCGCGGGCGATTCGGTCGATAACGTGCCCGGCGCACCGGGGATCGGCGTCAAGACAGCCGCTCTGCTGATCAACGAATATGGAGATCTCGACACATTGCTTGCGCGGGCCGAGGAGATAAAGCAACCGAAACGCCGCGCAGCACTTCTCGACAATGCCGAGCTGATCCGAATCTCCCGGCAATTGGTCCTTCTCGACGACCAGACCCCGCTGGATTTCACACTCAATGATCTCGAAGTCCGCGCGCCGGATGCCGACGCGCTGCTGAGCTTTCTCAACACGATGGAATTCCGCACACTGACGCGCCGGGTGGCCGAGGCGCTGGGGACCGAACCCCCTGCCCTGCCTGCCGCCCCGCAACCCACTGCGCAGGACGCGATGCCGGGCGAAGACCCGGCTTCGGTGACGCAACCCGATTTCGGTATTGCGGACTATGTCTGCATCCGCGATATCGACACACTGCGTTCGTGGTTGGCCGAGATCGAGGAGATCGGCCATGTTGCCGTCGATACCGAAACGACCTCCCTCGATGAAATGCGCGCCGAGCTTGTGGGGGTGTCGCTCTGCACAAGTCCGGGCCGGGCGGCCTATATCCCGCTGCAACACCGCGCAGGCAGTGGTGATCTGTTTGGCAGCACCGATCTTGTCGCAGGCCAGATCGCGCTGGACGACGCATTGGCCCTGCTCCGCCCGATGCTGGAGGACCCCGCGATCCTCAAGATCGGGCAGAACATGAAATACGACGCCAAGATCTTTGCCGCCCATGACATCGCGGTTGCGCCCATAGATGACACGATGCTGCTATCCTATGCCTTGCATGGCGGGCTGCATGGGCATGGCATGGATGCGCTCTCTGACCGCTACCTGAACCACCAGCCGATCCCGATCAAATCGCTTCTGGGAACCGGGAAATCCGCCATCACGTTCGACCGCGTGCCCATTGAGGACGCGACGCGCTACGCGGCCGAGGATGCCGATGTCACGCTGCGGCTGTGGCAGATGTTCAAACCACGTCTGCACATGGCACAGGTCACCCGCGTGTACGAGACGCTGGACCGTCCGCTTGTGCCGGTTCTGGCGCAGATGGAACGCCACGGCATCAAGGTGGACCGGGACGTGCTGTCGCGCATGTCGAACGCCTTTGCCCAGAAGATGGCGGGGCTGGAGGCGGAAATACACGAGCTTGCGGGCGAGAGCTTCAATATCGGCAGCCCCAAGCAACTGGGCGAGATCCTGTTCGACAAGATGAGCCTGCATGGTGGCAAGAAAGGCAAGACCGGGGCCTATGCGACAGGGGCGGATGTGCTTGAAGACCTTGCCGCCGAGGGCCATGACCTGCCCGCCCGCGTGCTGGACTGGCGCCAATTGTCCAAGCTGAAATCCACCTATACCGATGCATTGCAGGACCATATCCACCCACAGACAGGCCGCGTGCACACGTCCTATGTCATCACCGGGGCGGTAACGGGGCGGCTGTCCTCGACCGATCCGAACCTGCAGAACATTCCCATCCGCACCGAGGAAGGCCGCCGCATCCGCACCGCCTTCGTGGCAGAGCGCGGGCAGAAACTGGTGGCGCTGGATTACAGCCAGATCGAATTGCGCATCCTTGCCCATATTGCGGAAATCGACAGCCTGAAACAGGCCTTCCGCGACGGGCAGGATATTCATGCGATGACCGCATCCGAAATGTTCGGCGTGCCGATGGACGAAATGACCCCGGAAATCCGCCGCCGGGCGAAAGCGATCAATTTCGGGGTGATCTACGGCATTTCCGGCTTCGGGCTGGCGCGCAACCTGCGCATCCCGCGCAGCGAGGCGCAGGCCTTCATCGACACCTATTTCGAACGCTTCCCCGGCATCCGCGGGTATATGGATGCAACAGTGGAGTTTGCCAAACGCGAGGGCCGGGTCGAGACCCTGTTCGGGCGGCGCATCCATACGCCCGAGATCAACACCAAGGGGCCGGGCGCAGGATTCGCAAAGCGCGCG
>SLQN01000037.1 GCA_007131465.1 Paracoccaceae bacterium | reverse complement strand
AGGAGCCTTTTCCGGCACGAAAAAGACCATCCGCGTGCCACGGCTGTCCGCTTGTGATGCCTGTTCGGGCACCGGGGCCGAAGGCGGCGCGGAGCCCGTGACATGCCCCACATGTTCGGGCATGGGCAAGGTCCGCGCACAGCAGGGGTTTTTCACGGTCGAACGCACCTGCCCGACCTGTGGGGGCTCTGGCCAGATCGTCAAGAATCCGTGCAAGGTCTGCGCGGGCGCCGGGCGCAGCGAGAAGGAAGCCAGCCTGTCGGTCAACATTCCTGCCGGTGTCGAAACGGGCACGCGCATCCGCCTGTCCGGCGAGGGCGAGGCCGGGCTGCGCGGCGGGCCATCGGGCGATCTTTATATCTTCGTCAATGTCGCCGAACACCCGATCTTCAAGCGCGAAGATGTGACGCTCTATTGCCGCGTGCCGGTCAGCATGGCGCGTGCCGCGCTGGGCGGAGAGGTCGAGGTTCCGACAATCGATGGCGGGCGGTCGCGGGTCAAGGTTCCGGCGGGCAGCCAGTCGGGCAAGCACATGCGTCTGCGCGGCAAGGGGATGCCCGCATTGCGCGGGGGTGGTCAGGGTGACATGCTGATCGAGCTTGCCGTGGAAACCCCGGTCAACCTGACACAGCGTCAGAAGGAACTGCTGGAAGATTTTGAGAAACTATCCGCCGAGAACAATCCCGAAAGCAGCAGCTTCTTCGACAAGGTCAAGGGGTTCTGGGACGGGATGAAGGGCTGATCAGATCTGGCAGCTCCGCGCGACGCGGTTCTCGATCATACTGCGTTCGCGCATAAGTCGGGTCATGCGGGCTGTCTGCGCGCGCGCCTCGCCTTCCCTGATCGCGTGGCACGCGATCTGATCGCCGCTGGTCGTGACGCAATGATAGGTTGCGTAACTGCGCGATACCAGAGTCGCAGTGAAGCCCATCGCCCCAGAGGCGCGCGCTGCCTCGATTTTCGAGTCATGCACGCGCAGGGCGTGACTGGCCTGATCACATCCATGATCCGCTCTGCTGGGAAAGAGTTGCGCGCAACCCGAGATCATTGCCGCCCCGGCAACCACCAATATCAAGCGCATGATCTGCTCCGTCTCCGGACCGGTGGCCCGGCAAAATTGCATTCATGTTTCGGATGACCCGACGCGCCCGAAGGACGCGTCGGAACAGCTTGATTCTGACGATCAGGTCGCTCTGGCAACGTTGTCCCTGTTACCCGCAGGGACACGGATTGGCCGCAAGCGATGTGCGTCAGACAGGCCGAGACCTTAGCTGCCCTTGCGGCAAGGCGCAGGGCGCATCACATAGTGGCCGGGACGCACAAGGTGCTTCTTTTCCTCGTAAAGCGCCGGATAGTGCATACGATAGACCTGCGAACCGGCCGTGCCGTTGCGGTATTCCAGCGTCGTCTTGGCTTCTTTAACAAGGTGTTTCGTGGTCCGGTATTCCGGTGCCACATAGACCTTGTCGAAGCATTCGACAACGTGACCTTTCCATGCCGCCGCCGGTGTCGCGATGAACGGCGCCAGCGCGAGAGCGAGTGCCGGGAGTGCGATTTTCTTCATTGTAGTCCTCCAACTGATAAGATTTTGTTTTTTATTGTTATGACTGCTCAAAATAGCCCCCAAAACAAGTGGGCGGAGTTCTGCGTATTCACAGAGAGATGCCACACTTGTGATTATGCTAGCACCGGATACCCTGTCTGGCAACAACCTGAATGCGCGATGTGCGGTTAATAATTTCTTAATGAAACTCATGGCATGATTGCCACATGGACAGAGCCGCCCCCTCCTTTTCTGAACGCGCATTGCCCTTGTTCTCAGGTAAAACAGCGCCGGATGCGCAGCCTGCAGCAGCCGCGCAGCGCAAGTTGCCATCCTACCTGAAAGATCATCGTCAGCGGCTTCGGGAACGATTTCTTGGTGGGGGGAGTTCTGCGCTCCAGGATTATGAATTGCTGGAAATGGTGCTTTTTCAGGCAATTCCGCGCCAGGATGTGAAACCGCTGGCGAATCAGTTGATGGCCGAATTCGGGGATCTCAGCCGCGTGATCGCCGCGTCACCGGCGCGCCTGCGCAGCGTCAAAGGCGTTGGTGACAGCGTGGTGACGCAACTGAAGCTGGTGGAGGCCTGCGCGCAACGCATGGCGCGCGCACGCGTCATCAACCGCCCTGTCCTGGCAAGCTGGAATGCGGTCCTCGACTATTGCCACACGACGATGTCACACCGCGAGACTGAACAGTTTCGCATCCTGTTTCTGGACCGCAAGAATGTTCTGATCGCGGATGAAACTCAGGCCGAAGGCACGGTCGATCATGTGCCCGTATACCCGCGCGAGGTGATGCGGCGCGCGCTGGACCTGAATGCCTCGGCGCTGATCCTGGTACACAATCACCCATCGGGGGACCCGACCCCGTCTCAGGCCGATATCGCGATGACAGACACGATTCGCACAGTCGGCGAGGCGCTGTCGATTACCTTGCACGACCACATCGTGATCGGCAAATCCTGCGAGTTGAGCTTCCGCAGCGAGGGGTTGCTGTGATTTTCAGTCCTGCAATCCCGATAGCACCGCATGGCTGGTCTGCCCGGGCTCTGGCGCGGCAGCGATCAGGTCCAGCCCCATCACCATCGCCCCGGCGGATGTCGGGCAGTCGGGCGCGGAGAATGTCAGTTCTGCCACGGGTGTTCCGGTGGTTCCATGTGTCTGCGACAAAAACGCCATCACATCGCGGCCGCAATCACTTTCCGAGAAAGACAGTTCAACTTCGACCCGTGCCTTTTCCATCTGGGACAGCGGCAGCGAATAGACCTGCGCCAGCATCGGTTCAGGTCCGCGCAGATCGCCTAGCGAGATCAGGAACGCTTCGTCCATGTCCGGGTCGAACGGGCGCGCCGCATGGACATGCCCGTTCGCGCCGTATGCGGCCCCGTCATGATAGGCATGCAGCGCGAATCGGGCCGACCCTGTCCATTGCAACACCACGCGCTTGTGGTCCTGTGCATCGGGAACCGCGACCGCGGCATGCAGATGTGTGTCATCGCTCAGGAAGACATCAACCCGGCCAGCCGTCGCAAGCGCGGGAATATAGGCTGAAAACTGCCCGTCCTGGTCAAGGAAGGCACTGAAGGCAAGGTCATCATGGCTGGCGACAAAGCGCGTATCGCTGTGGCAGGGGGCGCTTACAGTGATCTCGATCAGCGCGTCCGGCCCGGCAACCGTCTCGATCCGGGGGGCGCAATGCTCTGACGCGCCGGCCGGGTCGGCGCTGGCGAAGGCAAGGTGCGGCCCAAGATCCAGTCCGAAGGCCCACTCGGGGGCAAGGGGAACACTGTTGTCATCCGCCAGCGCAGCGCTGATGATGTCAGGCATCTGCTCTGCCGCGTCGGCAACTTCAGTCAGTGGACCCGTTTGCATCATGTCTGGTTGCAGGATGTCGTCCTGCGCCCTGGTCGTGTTGAATTGCAGCATCGGGGCCGAACCGGAAAACCCTGCTGCCCGCACTTCGGCCGTGCTGGACTGCAACGTCGCAAAGTCGATCGCCTTGTCCATCTGCGGCTTGTCCAGAAAGATATGTGGCGCGGCGAAGACGCTGACACCGACGCCCGTGCACAGGAGTGCCACACCCCGAATGATAGCCTGCTTTTCCATCACGACACCCTAATCGTCCACCTGTCTGCAAACCTATCTACAGAATCTGGCGGCATTGGGGCGAAAATGAGGGCGAATGTCGCAGCGATGGAAACAGCGCCGGACAGGTGGTGCCATTGACCTGTCGCACGGGCCACTGACAGTCGTGATGGCGCGTTTCAGCAGGTCATATGCAGACCGCGCGCCCCGCATTCCAGCCCCCGTGACGCTGGATGATGCCCAGGCTACAGCACCTGTCCGTGACAATGCTTGAACTTCTTGCCCGATCCGCAGGGGCAGGGGTCATTGCGGCCCGGATTGCCCCATGTTTCGGGGTTGGTCTGGTCGAACCCATCGATCAGCGGTACAGGCGGAGCGCCGTCATTCTCGGCCGCGACCTTCGCGCCCTGTCGCTGCAACGCGATCTGTTGCAACATCGTTTTCTGTTCTTCCTCGCTCAGCGGGCGGATCCGCGCGAGGTAGCGCGTCACATCCTCGCGCAGCGAATTGAGCATCTTCTCGAACAGGATGAACCCGTCAGCCTTGTATTCATTCAGCGGGTCTTTCTGCGCATAACCCCGGAACCGCACGGCCGACCGCAGATAGTCAAGGTTGACCAGATGCTCGCGCCATTTGCGGTCGATTGTTTCCAGCAGGACCTGTTTTTCCAGATTGCGCAGCGTCACGTCGCCGAATTGCGTCAGCTTTTCGGCCATAAGCGCGTCAGAGGCCTCGGTCAGACGTTCGCGCACCACATCCTGATCGACGCCATCTTCCTCCCCCCAGGCCTCGGCGGGGACATCAAGACCCATATTCTCGCGCACCGCTTCGCGCAGCCCTTCCATGTCCCATT
>SLQN01000534.1 GCA_007131465.1 Paracoccaceae bacterium | reverse complement strand
GTGAGGTGGTTGGACCCCAGTGGGTTGGAGGGGGAAGAAGCCGACACGTTCGATGCGGCAAACCACGTCGATAACCTTGAGCTTGCGACAGCTCTAAACAATGCAATTCGGCACCTTGAGGAAGCAGGACTTTCAGCCGATGTCATTAAGGACGCACTCCAGTTAGGTCGCTTCACAATTGGTAGCTCCAATGAATACAACATTGGCACTCGTACCGTGACACTTACGGAGCGTTTGGTGGAGACACTTGCGAACTCGGAGACGCTGGGCCTTCAAGTCATTAGCGGGATCGAAACCATTGTTCATGAATCCGTTCACGTAGTTCTCATGAACGCAGGAGATCGTCGACGAGAAGTCGAATCCCACATGGGAGTATACTTGGGAGCGACCTTGACCGATGGCTCAGTTGTAGGTCGACTTGAGTTCAGATCTGTTGGCCACGAGGCCCTCGCCGAATATGTTGCACGCCGCGTTGGGGCACATCTTGACCTACAATTCTATCTCGAACGATACGAGGCTGGCATCGATAACGATGCGGTACTTCGACTAGCCACAACCAACTACCTCGAAGCGATGGAGCGTCGGGTCCTCGGCTATGTTCCCCGCAGCCGAATGGATCGCGTCAAAATGAAAGTCAACGAAGTTGCAGGTCGCCCAGTGTTTCAGGAGCCTCCGCTCCGGTCCGTTGAGGATCGGGAAATCCCTCTTCACCTGATGCGAATTGGAGATAGGCTTATTGGGATAGAATTCAGCAGACACACTCACGTTCCAACGTTCTTAGAAAGTCCGCAGGGAGTCCGTCTCATTGATGCCTATTCATCTAGGGAGGAACGGTAGATTGGGAACCAGAGTCAAAAACCAACTACGAAGACTACTTTTCCCTTTAAGCGCACTTGTTGGAGTTGCATCTCCATGTATTGTAGATACCTATGGTGTTCCTCTCCTTGGCTTCGCTCTTTTGACGACTGTAGCCGCTGTCGTCTTGTCCCAGCTATTTCGACCCGCGGTCGCGATCTCATACTTGGCAGGCACCGCTGCCGTAATGTCGTTCTGGGCAGGGACCGCGCTCTACGATTACCAGACGGAGCAAGTATCACTTGCGCCTGGATGTGAGCGTCTTGGTCGCCCTGCGGATCCGATATGTTTCGATCCCGACTATCGACTATATCGACGAGGTATGTCAAAAGTGCGTCCATACAGCATTAGCTACCCCAAGTTTGTAGAACTCTTCATCGAGCACCTCGGACCACTACCAGGATCCTACGAGGGTCCGTACGTGGAACGAGATACGGCGATACGCCTCCTTGCGCAATATGGAGTTCCTCTAGATGCAGAGGACTTCGATGACGAGGATCGCGCAAGCGTCTGCGGTTTCTGGAAACTCTTTGGGATCAAGCCCTATGCGCAAGACGAGCAGATCCGGATGGTTCAGCATTCGGTTCCCCCGAGCCAGTGTGATGAGGAAGTTGTTTTTCGAGACATAATTGCTGTTTATCAACACGAAAAGATGCTTATAACCGGCATCACAGGCTTTCCTGGGGCTGTGGTAGGCCTTATTGAAACCGAGAACAGACGGCTCGTCGACATGTTTCACTTGGGGCGAGAACAACTGTAGACCACGACTAGGGGCCGCCAGTTCACCTCGACCGATTCCCTCAAAGGGTGCGAAGACCGCCTCACCGCCCTCGAACGCCTGACACTCTGAAGCTACCACTTCAAGGAACACGTACTCCAGTAGGTCTGCCACGTCACCGACCCCCTCGATATGATCGGCCTTCGACGCCGCCGCCAGCACCACGACATTCGTGTCGACCCCCTACGAGCTCGCGCCCCGGTTTGAATTCTCCGACCCCCGGGTCACGCTCATGGATCTCACCGGCGACGGCGTCACCGACGTCCTGCGGACCGGCGAACATTTTGAGTGCTATTTCAACGATCGGGACCGGCGCGATGCCTGGAAAGAGACGCGGGTCCTCCCCCGTGGCCACCATCAGAGCTTCCCCAACGTCGACCTCGCCGACCCCCGGGTGCGCACCGCCGACATGACCGGCGACGGCCTGCAGGACATCGTGATCTTTCACAACGGTCGCGTCGACTACTGGCCAAACCTCGGCTACGGGCGCTTCGGGCCCAGGATCACCATGCGCAAGGCACCGCTCTTGCCCACGGGCTACCGCACCGAGCACGTGCTCTTCGGCGACGTCGACGGCAGCGGCTGCGCTGATCTTGTGCACGTGGCGCCCAACCAGGTCACCCTCTGGATGAACCAGCAGGGCAATGGCTTCTCCGATCCCATCGTGATCCGCGGCACCCCGACGGTGGCCGACATGGACGCCGTGCGGCTCGTCGACCTCTACGGCACGGGCACGGTCGGCATCCTCTGGAGCTGGTACCAGCGAAACCCCGGCCGGCCCCACATGTACTTTCTGGACTTCTCCGACGGCAAAAAGCCCTACCTCTTGACGGAGATGGACAACCACATGGGGGCCGTCACCCGCGTGGGTTATGAGCCGTCGACACAGCACTTCTTGCGCGACCGCCACGACCCTGCCACGCGCTGGAAGACGCCGCTTCCCTTCCCGGTGCAGACCGTGACCTGCGTGGAGGTGATCGACCGGGTCTCCAGAGGCAAGCTCACCACGGAGTACGAGTACCGACACGGCTACTGGGACGGCCACGAGCGGGAGTTTCGGGGCTTCGGCGAGGTGATCCAGCGGGATACGGAGAGCTTTGAGGACTATCATGGCGAGGGGTTCTTCGATGGCGAGGAGTTTGTCGCCGTCGACACGGTCCACTTCTCCCCGCCCCTTGAGACTCGCCACTGGTTTCACCTCGGCCCCGTCCACGACCCGGCAGGCGGCTGGACCGCGCCGGACTTCACAGCCGGCTTCTGGGACGGCGACCCCTCGATGCTCGCCGCCTTCAGCACCGTGCAGGAGGATCTGGCGTCGCTCTCGCCCAAGGATCGTCGCGACGCGCTGCGGACCCTGCGGGGCTCCTCGCTGCGCACCGAGCTCTACTCGCTCGACGGCTCGGAGCTGCAACACAGGCCCTTTGTGGTCAGCGAGGCCGCGCAGACCGTCCGCAAGGAGGCCGTCGGCACCCTCGGGGGCGACGAGCGGGCCATCTTCTTACCCATGGCCACGGCGTCCCGCTCCACCAACCATGACCGCGGCGAGGACCCGGCGACGAGCTTTGAATTTGTCTGGGACTACGACGCCTACGGACAGGCACAACGAAGCGCCTCGATCGCCTGTCCCCGGGGGTTTACCCACCCCGGCGAAGAGGTCTCCACCGACAATCCCTTCCTGGTCGTGGCAGAAGAGCTGCACTTCATCCACGCAGACGACGTAGACCGTCTGATGGTCGATCGCGTCTTTGAGGCAAAGAGCTTCGAGGTCGCCCAGCAGTCTCCGCTGACGCTCGCCGCCATCGTCGACGAGCTCCACGACGGCACCGAGGTCGACGTCACCCGCCACGTCCAGGGTCACGCGCGCCACTACTACGACGGCGACGCCTACGAGGGCCTGCCCTCAGGGCAGCTCGGAGACTACGGAGCGCTCACCCGCTCGGAGAGCCTGGTGTTTACCGAGTCGATCCTGCAAGAAGCTTACCCCGAGGGCGTCCCCACCTATCTGACGGACACCCCGGACTACACAGACTACCCGGACGAGTTTGAGGCCCGCATCGCCGCCCTCGACGGCCGGGCTGGCTACGTCGTCGAGGAGATCGACGGCGTCGACCACTACTTTGTGACCGTGGAACAACGAAAGCTCGACGTCCACGACGACCCCGACGGTCGTGGCCTGATGGTGGGCACCCGAGATTCCCTGGGCCACGAGACCACGATCACCTGGGACGAGTTTGAGCTTTTGCCCGTGGAGGTCGAAGATCCCTTGGGCCTGGTCACCCGCGCCGAGCACGACTACCGCACCTTTCAGCTCGCGCTCCTCACAGACGAAAACAACAACCGCACGCACATTTCCTACACCCCGCTGGGGCTCGTGCAGGCCGTGGCCTTGCTGGGAAAAGAAGGCGCTTCAGAGGGCGACACCATCGCCGTGCCAGGAACGACCTTCGAGTACGATCTCACAGCCTTCGACACATCAGAGAGCCCCATCTCGGTGAAGACCACCGCCCGGGTCTACCACACACAAGACACAGACATCCCCACCGGCGCAGATCCCGACGAGACGATCACCACCGTAGAGTACTCTGACGGCTTCGGCCGCGTGATCCAGAGCCGAGTCCAGGCAGAAGAGGTGGAATTCGGCGACGCTGGACTTACGTTCACCTCTTCTGGTGATGCTGTGGGGACGACGGTAAGCGGGGAGCGCGTGCGAGTGACAGGCTGGGAGCGGTTCAACAACAAGGGCGAGGTGATTCAGAAATGGGAGCCTTTCTTCTCAGAAGACTTCGACTTCGAGGACATCTCCGAGAGCCCGCCGGGCCAGGCGATCGAGCTCTTCTACGACGCCCTGGGACG
>SLQN01000234.1 GCA_007131465.1 Paracoccaceae bacterium | reverse complement strand
CTATACGCGAAGTGCATACAAAAGGTGTTACGTTCCGACTACTTGAGGGCAAAGGTTTTCGGTATCCAGTGTATCGCGATACGGTTCTGATGGATGTTTTTGATCGTTATTATCAACGACCGACCTGGCTTCCGGAAGGGCGTTGTCTTTTTAGCAAGCGCTATTTCCCTGACTCTCTGCAACAATAGCCCTCACATTGATAACAAAAGCCCTTCCCAATTGAAACAGGCACTCGCCCGCGGGGAACAGATATCAAGACTGCACGATTTTAATACGAGATCGTTACACAAAACTGTACAAACTCTTGAAAATCTGTAAAATGCAGGGCATCCGCCACCCGTAGTAGCGGGAAGACCATAGCAAACAACAAAAAAACGACACACTCATGCCTACGACACAATTACCGCTGGCAGCCATTATGGAGTGGCCTACTTTTCCCCTCACAGAACCTGTATGGATTGTAGCTGCAGTCTTGTTGCTGGTGCTCGTACTGCCACTACTTGGGCGCGCCATCCGCACCCCCGATATTATTTTGCTCATTCTCGCAGGTATGCTATTCGGACCGAATGGCCTGAATCTCCTCGAACGCGGGCAGGCCATCGAAGTCTGGGGTACCGTCGGGCTGCTCTACATCATGTTCCTGGCTGGACTCGAAATCAATGTCACGGACTTCATGCGCAACCGCAACCGGAGCGCCGTGCTCGGAGGACTCAGCTTCCTCGTTCCCCAAATTGCCGGCACCCTCGGCGCGGTCTGGCTACTCGGATTTGACTGGACCAAAGCCATTTTGCTGGCAAGTATGCTAGCTTCCTTCACCTTGCTCACCTATCCCCAAGTCAGCCGACTCGGGTTGGCACGCCGCGAATCCGTATCCGTCAGTGTTGGCGGCGTCCTGATCACGGACACCCTGGCCTTGCTTGTACTGGCTGTCATCGTGGAGCTACACGGACAAGAATATTTCTCGTGGATGTTTATTCTCCGTCTTGCCCTTTCCTTTAGTGCCTTTCTTGCTGTCATGCTGATTGGCGTCCCCAAAGTCGGACAATGGTTTTTCAAAAATGCAGCCCGCGATGGCGGGGCCCAGTTTCTTTTCGTTCTCGTCGTGGCCTTTCTCGCCGGGGCACTTTCCGAACTGGCAGGCGTAGAGTCCATCATTGGCGCCTTCCTCGCGGGAGTCACCCTGAACCGCCTCGTACCACCACAAAGCCCCCTTATGAACCGGATCGAGTTCATCGGCCATCACCTCTTTATCCCATTCTTTCTTATTTCTGTCGGCATGATCGTAGATTCACGTGTCTTCATCGCTGATCACCGCACATGGATTGTCGGCGGCTATATGGTTATTGCCGTCTTTGCCACCAAGTTTGTGGCCTCCAAACTCGCACAATGGTGGCTTGGGTATACCCGCGATGAGGGCTGGGTCATCTTCGGGCTCACGGTTACCCAAGCCGCAGCTACGCTGGCTGCCGTTATGATCGGTTTCGATCTCGGTATTTTTGATAAAACCGTATTGAACGGAACACTGATGATGATTCTTGCCACCTGCATGGTGAGCCCTTGGATAACCGAATACTTCGGGCGGCGCGTGGCACTCGACAACCCCATCAGTGACCAACGAACGCATGAGGCCGGACGCATCCTGGTGCCAGTAGATAACCCGGAAACCACCGACCGCTTGATTGATCTCGCACTACTCCTACGTCCCTCCAAATCACAGGATCCTTTGCTACCCCTGCGCGTGGTACGTACAGGACAGGACGCCACTACCGACATCGCGCGTAACGAAAAAATGATGATGGGGGTAATCTCGCAAGCGGCTGCTGCCGATGTTCCCGTGCAACCTTCGGTGCGTGTTGCCGCAGGCATTGCTGAAGGAATTAACCGTGCCACCGTAGAATTGCGTGCATCCACGGTGCTACTGGGATGGCCCCGGGGTGGACTCCTCGGCACAACGCTACTAGGCGACATCCTAGGCGATGTGCTGACAGTCTGTCGTGCCCGCATCGGCGTCTGTCAACTGCTCGAACCACCCAACACCATTAAACAGATTATGCTGGCCGTGCCGCCGAATGCCGATCGCGAACCGGGCTTTCGCGAAACGTTAGGTCTCATCTGGCGCCTTACCCACCAAGTGGGCGCTAAAATCACAGTCTATACTCCTAAAAACTGCCAGCAACGGATTCAAAACATGGCCACCAACCTTCGCCCCATGCTCACACCGGCATGGGGAACGTTACATAGTTGGAACGAAATATGCCGCCGCATCGTCGAACCCACCGACAATACCTGCCTACGCGTGTTAATTACCGCTCGGCCAGGTGGGCTTTCCTGGCACCCAAGTATGGAAAGACTGCCACGTCTTTTGAGTGTGGCGGGGCAGGCCGCAGGCACACTCATGCTGCATCCCCCACTCCCGACAGATGAACATGAGGAAGACACCATCATCCCGGAACGGAAACTGCCCGAATTAATCTCCGTTGGCGGGGCCTGCAAAACTCCGCCTGATATACCACTCGACACATCACTCGATCTCTTGCTAAGTACACAGATCGAAGATCCGGTCCGCAAAACATGCTGTCGGGCTCTATTGCAAGCTGCCGAACAATTTCCGATTGAAATGGCATCGGGTGTTGGTCTGATACACGCCCATACCGATGCCGTTGACACACCCAGCATTTATTTGCTCTCTCACACGACGCCCTTACAACTTGCCGAAATCAAAGCCGATCTAATCTTTATCCTTCTCGGACCAACAGGAGGCGCACCTGAACGACACCTGCAAATTCTATCTGCATTAGCCAAACTCACACGCAACACAGACAATCTAACCGCACTGCGCAAAGCACCCGACAACGCCACGCTCACGCAAAGCCTCTCCGACATCCTCGCCAATGTCGATTAGTCTCCAATTTCACTATCTGCATATTATTCGTTATCCTAAAACGCCATTCTTTCCTTGCAAATATACCTCTCATTTGTTTTTTAGAAAGGTCGCTGTCTCAATCGTTCGTGAAATCCCATCGGCAAACCAGCCAGGATGCGCGGTTGTGCCGAATAGCAAGGAGGTTGTTATGGATTTCGGGTTAACCGAAGAACAAATCATGATCCGTGATCTTTGCCGCCAAATCGGCGAAGAAAAAATTAAACCCGTTCGCGAGCATTACGACGAAACCGGTGAATTCCCTTGGGATCTCGTCAAGGTATTTGCCGATGCCGGGCTTTTTGGAATCAACATCGAAGAAGAATACGAAGGCATGGGCCTCGGTATCATGGACCAGATCATCGCCATCGAAGAACTCTCCAAATATTGTGCCGGTATTGCCCTCGCCCTCTTCGGAACCGGACTCGGTGTCACACCGATTATGCTCTTTGGAACACCAGAACAAAAAGCAAAATACCTACCACGCGTTTGCGGCGGCACCATCTGCGCGTTCGGGCTCACCGAGGCCAACGCTGGCAGTGACGCGGGCGGCATCAAAACCACAGCTGCACCGGACGGGGATCATTATGTTCTCAACGGAACCAAGCAGTGGATTACAAATGGTGGCGAAGCCGACATCTACTCGGTGATTGCCCTCACCGATAAATCCAAAGGCCCGCGCGGCGCCAGCGCCATCATCGTGGAAAAGGACACCCCCGGATTTACGTTTGGCAAGAAAGAGAACAAAATGGGCATCCGCGGATCCATGACCCGTGAGCTCATCTTCCAGGATTGCCGCGTTCCCAAGGAAAACCTTCTGGCCCGCGAAGGTATGGGCTTTATCGTTGCCATGAAAACGCTCGATAGCTCCCGTCCCGGCGTCGCCGCGCAGGCACTGGGTATCGCGCAAGGTGCATTCGACGAAGCCATCCGCTACAGTCGCCAGCGCCGTCAGTTCGGTAAAACTATTTCATCCTTCCAGGCCATTCAGTTCATGCTGGCAGATATGGCCACCAAGATCGAGGCTGCGCGAACGCTCACGTACACCTGCGGACGCTACATGGATAGCGGCGCCAAAGACGTCAGCAAATTGTCCGCCATGGCCAAGGTCTATGCGTCGGATGTCGCCATGGAAGTGACCACCGATGCCGTACAAATTCTCGGTGGCTACGGCTACATGAAGGAATATCCGGTTGAGAAGATGATGCGCGACGCCAAGATCACCCAGATCTACGAAGGCACCAACCAAATCCAGCGCGAAGTCATCGCCAACAAGCTTCTCAAGGAATATGCCAACGGCTAAATGCCAGGCTATGCAATCCCAAGGGCGGCCCTTTACAGGCCGCCCTTTTTGCATTATACACACCGCATGCAACCGGTTGCTCTCGTAATGAAGAAAACACGCCATGCCTCTATTTCTACGTTTGTCATGCTGTCTGCCAGCATTGTGCTCACTGGGTGCGCCACAACAACCAAACTTGCGCACGTTGCGGAAGACCACACCGTTCGACTGGTCTCTCGCCCCATAACCGCACCTGCTGAACTTGTTTGGCGGTTCGGAATTTTTGGAAATGAAACGATCAACCGTCTGG
>SLQN01000270.1 GCA_007131465.1 Paracoccaceae bacterium | reverse complement strand
TGCCGAGCGCGTCTTTGCGCAGCGTCACGGGTCGGTCACGGGCAGCGCGGGCGTGGGTCAGAATTTCACCAATCTGGGCGACTCGTCGTCCTTTTCGGCAGGGGTCCGCTATGCGCGGCCGATCTATCAGGGCGGCCAGTTGAACGCGTTGCATCGTCAGGCCAATGCCCGGCGCGATGCGACGCGCTCGGGCTTGCACCAGACAGTCGCGCAGGTTTTGCAGAACGTGGCCGTGGCATGGGCTAATGTCGATGTTGCCCGCGCGCGGATCGCGGCCAGCCAGCAACAGGTTCGTGCTTCTCAAAGCGCGTTCGAGGGCACGCGCGAGGAAGCGCGTCTTGGTGCCCGCACCACGCTTGATGTTCTGAATGCGGAAACCGACCTGCTCGACGCGCGCACGACCTTGTTGCAGGCGCAGGCCTCGCAGCAGATCGCGACCTATAACCTTCTGGCGTCGATGGGGCTTCTGACAGTCGATCATCTGGGGCTTGGCATTCCGACCTATGACGCCGAGGCCTATTTCAATGCGGTGCGCAATGCGCCTGTCACGTCCGCACAGGGCGAGGCGCTGGACCGCGTTCTGCGCGCGATCGGGCGCGAATAGAGCAGGGCGCAGTGAGAAATAACCAGCTCTTGTCTTCCTGATTGTAAGATTGGCCGTGTCGCGCTAGACTTTCGTCTGTAACGTTGCCTGTCGACACATGGCCCGCATAGACGGTCAGGCCGCAGGCTGCGTTCAGAGCAGGCAAGAGAGGGCGCAAGCAATGACAGACGCAATGTCCCGGCGCGAAATCGAGGATGTCCTGTCCTCGATCCGCAGGTTGGTGTCTCATGATGTTCGTCCGACAGCACCTTTTTTGCAGGCGGCGCAATCCGGTTCTTCCGCCGGGCCCCATACGGGCGAGAAGCTCTTGCTGACATCGGCGCTTCGGGTCGATGGACCAGGGGCCGCGCCGCAACCCGATGCTGACGCCACCGTCCGTCTGGACGCTGGGTCCGAGGCGCTTTCCGGTGCTGTTCATGTGCCATTCGGGCCCGGCGCGTATCCGGAGAGCGAGCAGGGCGACTCAGATGCTTACCCCACCGGGTCCGAAACGCACATGCCCGCGATGGAGCGGCCCCAAATGGAGCGGCCCCAGCCATTGCCTGCGTCGGAGACCGTGCAAACCGATCCCACCGAGGGCGGTGCAGAGCTGCCGTTTGATGAAATCGCGCCGCGTCTTGCCTCTCATACCCCATCGCTCCTGGCGCGCATATCCGGGGCGGGACATCGACCCGAGGCAGAGCCGGACCTGTCGTGCCCCCTTTCTGGCTCGGGCCGGATCGGGACCGGGTTGCAAGAGGCGGCACGCTTGCCGGAAGATCGCGGGGCCGAGACGGGGCCTGAGGACTTGCAGTCCACTGACATGCGCCCGTCCTTCGCGCCATCGGCCCAGACGATAGAAGACAGTGCACTGGAAACAACGCTGGCGCGTCTTGAGGAATTGCTGGCGGGTACGGTGCGCAATGACGCCACTGCCGTTGTAGCGCAAGACGCTGCTGATCGCTCGGAAGACCTGATCGACGAAGGGGTGCTTTATCAGCTTGTTGCCCATATCGTGCGCCAGGAACTTCAGGGTGAACTGGGCGAGAAGATCACCCGCAACATTCGCAAGCTGGTCCGATCCGAAGTCGCGCGCGAATTGCAGTTGCGCCAGTTCTGAACCTAGTCCCCCAGCGGATAATCTTCCCAATCCTCGACGTCGATCGCATGTTCGGGCACGGTCTGGCCCAGCATTGATACTCCAGCCCGGTGCGTGGATGTGGCGTCACCTGTGACCAGCGGATGCCAGTCCGGCAGGGCCCTGCATTCATGCAGCCGCCTGTAGGCGCAGGTCTCGGGCATCCAGTAGGCGATTTCGTCGAGCGTGTCCGGCGTCAACACCACGCATTCGGGCACAAGGCGCTTGCGCTCGGCATAATTCGCGCAGCGGCAGGTGCTGTCATCGAACAGCCGACAGGCGACGCGGGTGAAGATCAACTCTCCGGTATCGATATCTTCCAGCTTGTTGAGGCAGCATTTGCCGCAGCCATCGCACAACCCCTCCCATTCTTCGGGGGTCATGTCCGAAAGCGGGGTCGTTTCCCAGTATCGCGCGCGCAAGTTCATGTCCTGTGACATAGGCGTCCATCCGCGCCGGGGAAAGTGCGAAATGCCGAACGCTTGCCGCCTGCGCGGTTTGGCTTACCCTTGAGGCACGCGTCACAGGACAATTTCACGAATGCCCGCGCTTGATCATGCCCCGCCGTCCGATTTGCCCCCCCCTCTGGCACGCTGGTTTGCGCAGCAGGGCTGGCGGCCCCATCCGCATCAGATGCAGATGCTGCGGGCGACCGGCGATGTGCTGCTGATCGCACCCACAGGCGGGGGCAAGACGCTGGCGGGGTTCCTGCCCACATTGCGCGATGCCTGTGCAGGGCTGCCGGCAAAAGGGATGCACACGCTCTATGTCTCGCCCCTCAAGGCGTTGACGCATGACATTGCCCGCAATCTGGCCCGCCCGGTGGCCGATCTGGGGCTTGATCTGCGCATCGAGGACCGCACGGGCGATACCAGTGCCAGCCAGCGCGCCCGCCAGCGGGTTGACCCGCCCCATATCCTGCTGACGACGCCCGAAAGCCTCGCGTTGATGCTGTCCTACCCGCAGGCGCCGCACCTGTTTGCCGGGCTCAGGCGCGTGATCCTCGACGAAATCCACGCATTGGCCGAATCGAAACGCGGTGATCAGTTGATGCTGGGGGTGGCGCGACTGCGCACGCTTGCGCCGGGGGTGCAGGTGGCCGGGCTGTCAGCCACAGTCGAAAACCCCGCGCGGCTGGCGCGTTTCATGGGCGGGGCCGAGGTGATTGCCGCCGATCCCGGCCCGCCGCCCGATATCGCCATGCTGCCCACATCCCGCACCCCGCCCTGGGCCGGGGCGGGCGGGGCCTATGCCGCGCGTGATGTGATGGCCGCGATTGCGCAGGCGCGGCTGGCGCTTGTCTTCATCAATACCCGCGCGCAGGCCGAATTGTTCCTGCAAGCGCTCTGGGCGGTGAATGACGAAAATCTGCCCATCGCGCTGCATCACGGCAGTCTGTCGCGCGAGGCGCGGCGCAAGGTCGAGGCTGCGATGGCCGCCGGAGAATTGCGCGCGGTCGTGGCGACAGGCAGCCTTGATCTGGGTCTGGACTGGGGTGATGTCGATCTGGTGTTGCAGGTCGGTGCGCCCAAGAACATCAAGCGGCTGGTGCAGCGTATCGGCCGGGCGAACCACCGCTACGACACGCCCTCGCGCGCGCGCATTGTGCCCGCGAACCGGTTCGAGGTGCTGGAATGTGTGGCCGCATTGCAGGCGGTCGCGGCGGGTGATCTGGATGGCGCGGCCGAGGCGGTGGAGGCCGGCGGGCTGGATGTGCTGTGCCAGCATCTCTTGCTTCTGGCCTGCTCGGGGCCGCTGGATGCGGGGCAGATATTCACGGAAATCAGCCAGGCCGGACCCTATGCCGGGCTGCCGCGTGCTGAATTCGATGCCTGTCTGGAATTCGTGGCGACCGGGGGTTATGCGCTGCGCGCCTATGATCGCTGGCAACGGCTGGTGTTGCGGGGCGGGTTGTGGCACTTGCGCGACCCGCGTGCGGCGCGCGATATCCGCATGAATATCGGCACGATTGTCGCGCCCGAATTGCTGAGTGTCCGGCGTGGCCCGCGCGGCGGCGCACCCTTGGGCGAGATCGAGGAGAGTTTCGCCGCCACCCTGTTGCCCGGTGACACCTTCCTGATCGGGGGGCAGACCGTGCGCTATGACCGGCTGCGCGATATGGTGGTCGAAGTCACGCCGCAGCCCGCGCGCGACCCGAAAATTGCAGTGTTCAACGGGCTGAAAATGGCGACCTCGACCGAACTTTCCAGCCGCGTGCTGGCCCTGATCGGGGCGCGGGGTGGTTGGGAGGCGCTGCCCGGCCATATCCGCGACTGGCTGGCCTTGCAGGCGCGCATCGCGCATCTGCCTTGTCCCGGAACCATGACCTGTGAAAGCTTCCTGCGCGCGGGGCGGTGGTATTTCGCCCTCTATTCCTTCGCCGGGCGCAATGCCAACCAGACGCTGGGCCTGTTGCTGACGCATCGGATGGAAGGGGCGGGGCTTGCGCCGCTGGGCTTTGTGGCCACGGATTACGCGCTGCTGGTCTGGTCGCTGGAGCCTGTGCGCGATCCTGCGCCGCTGCTGGACCCCGAAGGCCTGCGCACCGGCTTGCACGACTGGCTGGCCGGGAATGCGGTGATGAAGCGGACCTTCCGCGCCGTGGCGATCGTGGCCGGTCTGATCCAGCGCAACCTGCCGGGGCAACGCAAATCCGGCAAGCAGGCGACGTTCTCCAGCGATATTCTCTATGATACCTTGCGCAAATATGACCCCGATCACCTGCTGTTGCAGATAACCCGGCGCGAGGCAGACCGCGGGCTGGCCGATTTTGGCCGTATCGAGGAAATGCTGCGCACGCG
>SLQN01000435.1 GCA_007131465.1 Paracoccaceae bacterium | reverse complement strand
TCCAGATTGGCCATCCCGTCGCGCATCATCGCGGGGGTGATCGCGGCGACGCCGTGGATTTCCTGTGCTTTCTTGGCGGCTTCAACTGCCAGCATCGCCGCATACATGCCACGAGAATACAGCACCGTGCCGACTTCATCGCCGGTGCCTGCGTATTTGCCAGGCTCGATCACATAGCGCTGAAGATCCTCATAGATCGGATAATCCGTGCCTGTGCCATGCATCGCAAGCGCCTTGTAGCCATGCGCGCCCGCGCCAACGGGCCGTACATCCTGCTGCGAGCCCGACCACCACACACCGATGAAATTTTCCATCGGGAAGCGGATATTCGCGGCTTCCTGAATCGCGGTCGGGTTCATCACGCCCCAGCCCCACATCACCACATAATCGGGACGCTCGCGCCGGATCTGCAACCACTGGCTGCCCTGTTCCTGGCCGGGGCTGTCCACGCCGATGGTCAGAAGTTCGTAGCCATGCCGTTCGGCCAGCGCGGTCAGGGTCGGGATCGGTTCGCGACCGTAAGCCGAGTTGTGATACAGAAGTGCTATCTTCTTGTCCTCAAGGCTGCCGTCATTCTCACTCAGCAGATAGTTGATGATCACGCTGGCCCCGTCCCAGTAATTGGCCGGATAGTTGAAGGTCCAGTTAAACACCTCGCCATTCACCGCCGAGGTGCGCCCGTAGCCCATCGTGTGCATGGGGATGCCATCCTCCATCGTGCGCGGGATCAACTGATAGGTGATGCCCGTGGACAGCGGCTGGAGCACGAGCGGGCTATCGCCACGGATGGACTGGTAGCATTCCACCCCACGTTCGGTGTTATAGGCGGTCTCGCATTCGGTATAGCGGATCGGAACGCCACCGATGCCGCCGTCACGCTCGTTGATCAGCGTGAAGTAATCGGCATAGCCATCGGCAAAGGGGATACCGCCCGCCGCGAACGGCCCGGTGCGGTAGCTGAGGTTTGGGAAATGCAGCGTCTCGGCCAAAGCCGGTCCGCCTGCGATCATGGTTGCCGCAAGCGTTGCGGCCAGTCGGGTCATCTTCATCTTGGTTCTCCTCCCATATGGATGACAGTTCTTGTGACGGCGCGCCCCCATCAGTAGGGGAAGGGCCAGAGGCGCAGTTTCTCCTTGATGGTGCGCCACAGCGCGGCAATGCCGTGCGGCTCCACGATCAGGAACACGATGATCAGCGCCCCGATGATCATGATTTCGAGATGGGCGGCCAGATCCGTGGGCCAGCCCAGCGTGTTGACCAGCAGCAGTTTCAGCATGACCGGGCCGACGATCAGAAAGGCGGCCCCGGCAAAAGCCCCGAAAATGGACCCCAGCCCCCCGATGATGACCATGAACAGGACCAGAAACGACTTGTCGATCCCGAAGGCCTCGCCTGCTTCGGCAGCGCCCAGATAGACGGTAAACAACAGCGCGCCGGAAATGCCCACGAAGAACGACGACACCGCGAAGGCCGTCAGCTTGGCCATCAGCGGGTTCACCCCGATGATCTCGGCGGCGATATCCATGTCGCGAATGGCCATCCACTGCCGCCCCAGCATCCCGCGCGTCAGATTGCGTGCCAGCCAGGCCAGCGAAACCAGAAAACACAGGCAGATCATGTACATCGCAACGGCGCTTGCGCGCGGGCCTGTGACCGCCACGCCAAACACCTCGCGCGTGGGGGCCGAGATCATGCCGGTGGGCGAATAGTTGTAAAACCACGGCTGACGGGTGAACAGCCAGATCAGGAAGAACTGCGCGGCCAGCGTCGCCACAGCCAGATAGAACCCCTTGATCCGCAGGCTGGGCAGCCCGAACAGCACCCCCACGCCCGCTGTCACGAACCCTGCGAGAATGATGACGAAGACGATATTGAGGTCGGGAAAGGCCGTCATCAGTTTGTAACTGCCATAGGCCCCTACGGCCATGAAGGCCCCGGTCCCCAGCGAGAGTTGCCCGCAATAGCCAATCAGGATGTTCAGCCCCAGCGCCGCAATGGTGTAGATCAGAAAGGGCACGACAATGGAATTGGCCCAGTAGTCATTGATGAACAGCGGCACGACCAGAAAGGCAAAGCCCAGCACGAAGTAGTAGCCATAGCGGTCGAACCGGATCGGGAAGGTCTGGTTGTCCGCGCCGTAGCTTGTCTTGAAATCGCCCGCTTCACGATACAGCATGAATCAAACCCTCTCGATGATGCGTTCGCCGAACAGGCCCTGCGGCCGGAACAGCAGGAAAACCAGCGCCAGCATGTAGGCGAACCAGTTTTCCGTCGCCCCGCCGATGACGGGCTGCATGAAGAAATCAAACAGCTTCTCGCCCACCCCGATGATCAGCCCGCCCACAATCGCGCCGGGGATCGAGGTGAAGCCACCCAGGATCAGCACCGGCAGCGCCTTCAGCGCAATCAAAGACAGCGAGAACTGCACCCCCGATTTCGACCCCCACATGATGCCCGCGACCAGCGCGACAATGCCCGCGATGGACCATGTCAGCACCCAGATGAAGCGCAAGGAGATGCCCACCGACAGCGCCGCCTGATGGTCGTCCGCGACCGCCCGCAACGCGCGCCCCTGCTTCGTGTATTGCGAGAAGATCGTCAGGGAAGCCACCAGAATTGCTGCAATTCCTGCGGCCCAAAGCTCCAGCCGATCGATATAGAACCCATAGCCGAACCATGCGAATGTCATGTCATCAACCGCGCCCGACATGCCCTTGGGCAGGCCCACATCCAGCGCCTTGACCTCGGCCCCCCACATGATGTCCCCGAACCCTTCAAGGAAATACGCGAGCCCGATCGTGGCCATGAACAGGATGATCGGTTCCTGATTGACCAGATGTTTCAGGATATACCGCTCGATCAGGATGGCGAGCAGGATCATCACGGCAATCGTGGCCGGAATGGCCAGAAGCGTGGGCATGTTCCAGCCGAAATGATGCAGCCTTGTGCCGAACATGGCGTTGATCAGATGCGAAAACGGGATCTGGCCGGACTGGAAGCCCACCAGCGTCAGCGCCGCGAACAGCGCCAGCACCCCTTGGGCAAAATTGAAGATGCCGCTGGCCTTGAAGATCAGCACGAAGCCCAGCGCCACCAGCGCATACATCACGCCTGCGGTCAGGCCGTTCAGCGTGGCCTCCATCGCGAAAAGCAGCGTATCAGGCATTGTCGCGCCCCCCGGCCTTCTGGTGCTCAGTCATCTGCTCACTCATGCGCCACCCCCAGATAGGCCTTGATGACCTCGTCATTGCTGCGCACCTCATCAGGTGTGCCATCCCCGATCTTGCGACCGTAATCCATCACCACCACGCGGTCCGACAGGTCCATCACCACGCCCATGTCATGCTCGATCAGAACCGTGGTCGTGCCGAATTCGTCGTTCACATCCAGGATGAAGCGCGACATGTCCTCCTTCTCCTCGACATTCATGCCGGCCATCGGCTCGTCCAGAAGCAGGATTGCAGGTTCCGCCGCCAGCGCCCGCGCGAGTTCCACGCGCTTTTTGAGCCCGTAAGGGAGCCGCGCCACAGGGGTCTTGCGGATATGCTGGATCTCCAGAAAATCGATGATCTTCTCGACCTGCGTGCGGTTCTCGGCTTCCTCGCGGCTGGCCCGGCCCCACCACAGGGCCTGCTGGAGCAGATTGGCCTTCATGTGGTGCAACCGGCCCGTCATGATGTTGTCCAGAACGCTCATCCCTTCAAACAGCGCGATGTTCTGGAAGGTCCGCGCGATGCCCATGCGCGCCACCTGATAGGGGCGCATCTTCGGGCGGCGTTTGCCCTTGTAAAGGACCTCGCCCTCCTGCGGATGGTAGAAGCCGGAAATGACATTCAGCATCGAGGACTTGCCCGCCCCGTTCGGCCCGATGATCGCGCGGATTTCGCCCCAGCGGATATCGAAACTGATATCCTTGATCGCGACCACGCCGCCGAAGCGCAGCGTGATGTTGCGCATCTCCATCGCCACGCCGCCGATCTTGCGCCCATCGGCGGTGGTATAGCCCTCATCCGTGCCAGTATCGCGCATCGCGCCCCCCTGCCCGCTCATTCCGCCGCCATCTGGCGCGTGACCCCGAACACCTTCGCGTCGCGGATTTCCAGTGTGGCCTTCAGCACGCCCTTGCGCCCGTCCTCATAGGTGACTTCGGTTTCGGTATAGATGCTGTCCTTGCCGCCATAGAGCGCATCGATCAGGTCGGCGAATTTCTCCTCGACGATTCGGCGGCGCACCTTGCGCGTGCGCGTCATCTCGCCGTCATCGGCATCAAGTTCCTTGTGCAGCACCAGAAAGCGGTGAATCTGGCAGCCCGACAGCATCCTGTCCTGCGCCACGCTTTCATTCACCTGCTCGACATGGGCCTGAATCTGGTCCAGCACCGATTTCAGCCCGGCCAGTTCCTGATAGCTGGAATAGGCGATGTTGTTGCGCTCGGCCCAGGACCCGACGGCGCCAAGGTCGATATTGATGAAGGCCACGCAGCGGTCGCGGTCGTTGCCGAAGACCACGGATTCCAGAATGTTGGGAAAGAATTTCAG
>SLQN01000502.1 GCA_007131465.1 Paracoccaceae bacterium | reverse complement strand
GCACATCGTCTTCCGAAAGCGCACCCTGCTTCGTCAGCCGGTCAAAGACCCCGGACAGGCGTTCGGACAGGTTCTCGAACATGCGCAACTCTCCCAGCCCCTGTCAGGGGGCGATCAAAACAGTCTTGCACCCATGGGCGCAACGCGCTGATGGGTGGCGATCCAAGGCTCTTGCCAAGGACCGGAAGTGTGAAACCTCCGGCAGATTCCTCGTGCGTTACAGCCACGGATGGACCGAGTCAAGCAACTGCACAGCCAGCCTTTCCGTTTTGTGACTTGAACTCTGCGCCGCCGGGCACGAGGTCAAGGGGGTATCATGACAGGAGGTTTTGATGAAAACGACACCGTTCCTTGCCTATAGCGCAGTCACACTTGCCCTCTCGATCCCGTCAGCGGCGCAGGCGGACTATTCGGTAGAGACGCTTCTCGAAGGGCTGGACCGTCCCTGGGGCATGGCCTTCCTGCCAGACCACCATGATGTCATCATGACCTTGCGCGGTGGCGATGTGGCGCTTTGGGACCCCGAAAACGGCCTGCGGCAGATTTCGGGCGCGCCCGATGTTCAGGCCCGGGGCCAGGGCGGGCTTCTCGATATCGCGGCAGCCCCGGATTTCAGCGACTCGCAGATGGTCTACATGACCTGGGTCGGCGCGGTGGATGGCGGCAGCACGACCAAGGTCAGCCGTGCGCGGCTGGATCGTGATGCGGGCGCATTGGTCGATGTCGAAGACCTGCATGTCGTGCAGCCCGGCATCGACAGCGGCGCACATTTCGGGTCGCGCATCGTGTTCCATGACGGGTTTCTCTATGCCGGTTTCGGCGATCGGGGCAGCAAGGATTTCAGCGAGGCGCATATCAGCCAGGATTTGAGCAGCGAAAACGGCGCGGTCATTCGCCTGACGATGGATGGTGATATCCCCGAGGATAACCCCTTTGTCGGACAGGACGGCGCTGCCGGGGCGATCTGGTCCTATGGCCATCGTAATATTCAGGCCATGACCGTGCATCCCGCGACCGGCGATATCTGGCTGGCCGAGCATGGCGAGGCCGGCGGCGATGAGGTCAACATCGTCGAGCGTGCGGGCAATTTCGGCTGGCCACTTGCATCGCACGGGGTCACCTATCGCGGCGGACAGGAATTTGCGCCGCCGCACCAGCCCGGTGATGGGTTTGTCGCCCCGGTGCATCACTGGCCTGCCGGGCGCGAAAACCACAACCCGCCATCGGGCATGGTCTTCTATGACGGCGCGGCATTTCCCGACTGGGAAGGACAGCTTCTGATCGGAAACCTGTTCCACCGCTATCTTGGCCTGTGGCAACCCGAGGACGGGGGCCTTGTGGAATCGGCGCGTCTGCTTGACGGGCAGGACTGGCGCATCCGCGATGTGGCGGTCGGGCCGCAGGACGGGTTCATCTATGTGCTGACCGATGGCGATGACGGACGGCTTGTGCGCCTTGTCCCGTCGCAATAAGCGACGTTTGACCTGAGTGCAGGCGCGAAAACCAGTCTCCGGGCCTGGGTGATAGTGCCCCGTGAAAATCTCTGCTAGCGATAGGGGGATCACAGCCCGGAGACCCTGCCATGTCCGCAACCGACCCGACCGCAACCGCGCCGCGCTATCATGTGCCCGAAGGCGGCCTGCCACCGCAATCGCAGCTTGTCGCCGGGCGGGCGATCTTCACGGAAGCCTTCGCCGTGATACCGCGCGGTGTGCTCTCGGATATCGTGACCAGCGCCCTGCCCTTCTGGACCGGCGCGCGTTTCTGGGTGCTCGCGCGCCCGCTGAGCGGCTTTGCCGAGACATTCTCGCAATATATCGTCGAGTTGTCCCCCGGCGGCGGCAGCGACCGCCCCGAAACCGACCCGCAGGCCGAAGCCGCGCTGTTCGTCGTCCGCGGCGCGGTCACCGTCACGCTGGACGGGGCATCGCAATCCCTTGGCGCAGGCGGTTTCGCCTATCTGCCCTCAGGCGCAGGCTGGACCGTCCACGCCAGCGGGGACGGAAAAGCCGTCTTCCACTGGATCCGCAAACGCTACATCGCAGTGCCCGGCCTTGATGCGCCCGCGGCGTTCTTTGCAGATGAAACCCGGATCACACCTGCCGTGATGCCCGATACCAATGGCGCATGGGCCACGACGCGTTTCATGGACCCGGCCGACATGCGCCATGACATGCATGTCACCATCGTCACCCTGCAACCCGGCGCCGTGATCCCCTTTGCCGAAACCCATGTCATGGAACACGGGTTGTATGTGCTGCAAGGCAAGGGTGTCTATCACCTCAACCAGACCTGGGTCGAGGTCGAGGCCGGTGATTTCATGTGGCTGCGCGCCTTCTGCCCGCAAGCCTGCTACGCGGGCGGCCCCGAGCCGTTCCGCTATCTGCTGTACAAGGACGTGAACCGCCACGCCCCCCTGCCCTGAGCGGGACGCGGCGCGCTTCAGGCCGCCGCGTCGGACTTTATCCCTGAAATCGCCTGAACAAGCGAATCCTCGGTCACCTCGTCGATGGTGAATTCGCGCATGACCCGCCCGCTATACATCGCCACGATCCGGTCCGAGACGCGCAGCACCTCGGGCATCTCGGAACTGATCACGACAACGGCGTAGCCCTGCGCGGCCAGTTCGCGCAACAACTGGTGTATCTCGGATTTCGACCCGACATCGATGCCGCGTGTGGGTTCATCGACGATCAGGACACGCGGCTTCATCGACAACCATTTGCCGATCACGATCTTCTGCTGGTTCCCGCCCGACAGCACGCCCACCGATTGCTTCCAGCTTGGCGTCTTGATCTCGAGCCTTTCGCGATACTTGTCGAAAATCGAAATCTCTGCGCCTTGCGACAGGAAAGGCCCTGTTGTCAGGTCCTGCACCTGCGGCAGGGTGATGTTGTCACGGCAGTTCATTTGCAGCACCAGCCCCTGTTCCTTGCGGTTCTCGGGCACAAGCGAGATGCCAAGCGCAATCGCATCGCGGGGCGAATTGATCTCTACCTTCTGGTTGTCGACAAGAATTTCGCCAGCATCGGGCAACCGCAAACCAAACAGGGTTTCGGCAATTTCGGTGCGCCCTGCACCCACCAGACCGTAGAACCCCACAACTTCGCCCGTGCGGACTGTGAAGCTGACATCCTTGAACAGCGGCGCACAGGACAGATTGCGCACCTCCAGCATCGTCTTGCCGAACTCCGGTGCGGCTTCGCTGCGCGACAGATCAAGGCTGCGCCCGATCATCAGGCGCGTGACCTCGTCCTCATTCGTGTCAGCCGTGGTCAGCGTGCCACGATATTGCCCGTCACGCAGCACGGTGATGCGGTCCGACAGGGTGAAGATCTCATCCATGCGGTGCGAAATATAGACAATGCCGACGCCTTGCGATTTCAGATCGGCAATGATGTCGAACAGCACCACCTTTTCGGCATCGGTCAGCGACGCCGTGGGTTCGTCAAACACCACGACCCGCGCATCCACTGTCAGCGCGCGCGCGATCTCGACCATCTGCTGGTTCGCGATGGACAGGTTGGACACTGTCACTTCTGCGCTGAAATTGCATTTCAACCGGTTCAGGATGGCGTTGGAGCGCTTCGAAAGCGTCGCCCAGTCCACGCGCCCGAAGCTTTTGCGCGGCAATTCTCCCAGATAGATGTTCTCGGCCGCCGACATTTCCGGCACGAGGCTCAACTCCTGATGGATGAGCACGACCCCCTGCGCCTTGGCCTCGATCGGGTTGCGCATCTGAACGGGTTGCCCGCGCAGGCGGATTTCACCCGAGTCCGGCTGATACATGCCCGCAAGCACCTTCATCAGGGTCGATTTGCCCGCGCCATTCTCGCCCAGGAGGGCATGCACCTCGCCCGGCAGCACGTCGAAATTCACCCCGTCAAGGGCACGCACGCCGGGAAAGGTCTTGACGATCTCCTGCAATTGCAGGGCGGGAAGCGATTTATCGGTCACAGGCGCAGCCCTCCGTCGCTGGTTGTATTAAGCCGCTTGTCCAGAAACAGCACGGCAATCAGGATCGAGCCGATGATGACAAGCACATAAAAGGCCGGAACCTGCATCAGGTTCATGCCGTTGCGCATGATCCCGATGGCAAGCACCCCGCCGAAAGTGCCAATGATGTCGCCCTTGCCGCCTGTCAGCTTGGTCCCGCCCAGAACGACGGCGGTGATCACCCAAAGCTCGTAATCGCGCCCCAGATTCGGGGTGGAGGCCCCCATCTGGGTCGACAGCAAGACGCCCGAAAGCGCGGCCAGAAAGCCGATGATCATGAAATTGATCATCATATGCGGGCCGACGCGGATACCGGCATTGACCGCAGCCTCGCGGTTGCCGCCGACCGCATAGGTATTGCGGCCATGCACCGTTCGCGACAACAGCAGGTGGACTGCGACGACGCACAGAAGGAAGATCAGCGCCAGCACCGGCAGGGGGCCGACCGACATCGCGCTGAAATCCGAATAGGCGAAATTCGAGGCGAAGAACGAGGATTCGCCCGTATAGACAAACACGAGGCCGCGAATGCCCAGCATCGCGCCCAG
>SLQN01000416.1 GCA_007131465.1 Paracoccaceae bacterium | reverse complement strand
TGGGCGGCATGACCAAGGCCGTCGCCTCGGGCATGCCGAAGCTGCGGATCGAGGAAACCGCGGCGCGCCGTCAGGCCATGATCGACAGGGGCGAGGAAGTGATCGTTGGTGTCAACAAATACCGCAAGGAAACGGAAGACCCGATCGACTTTCTGGATATCGACAATGTGAAGGTGCGTGACAACCAGATTGCACGTCTGGAAAAGATCCGCGCCAGCCGCGATCAGGCCGCTTGTGACGCGGCGCTGGCGGAGTTGACCCGCCGCGCTGCCGAGGGTGGAAATCTTCTGGACGCGGCCGTTATCGCCGCCCGCGCGCGGGCCTCAGTCGGAGAAATCAGCATGGCGATGGAAAAAATCTTCGGCCGCCACCGGGCCGAGGTCAAGACACTCGCAGGGGTTTACGGTGCCGCCTATGAAGGCGATGACGGTTTCGCGGCCATTCAGGCCGATGTCGAGGCCTTTGCCGAGACTGAGGGCCGCCGTCCGCGCATGCTGGTCGTGAAGATGGGGCAGGACGGGCATGACCGGGGCGCGAAGGTGATCGCCACGGCCTTTGCCGATATCGGCTTTGATGTGGATGTGGGCCCCCTGTTCCAGACCCCGGAGGAGGCCGCGCAGGATGCCATCGACAATGATGTGCATATCATCGGCATCTCGTCGCAGGCCGCAGGCCACAAGACCCTGGCGCCGAAGCTGGTGCAGGCGCTGCGTGATCAGGGGGCCGAGGATATTCTGGTCATCTGCGGCGGCGTCATCCCGCAGCAGGATTACGATTTTCTTTACAAGTCCGGGGTAAAGGCGATCTTCGGGCCGGGGACGAATATTCCCGATGCCGCGAAGAAGATTCTCGATCTGGTCCGCCATGCGCGCCAAGGCAAAGCGGCAGAGTAGCACAGTCGCAGCAAAAGGGCGGGGGGGTGCCCCGCCCTTCGCACGTCACGCCCGCTGCGGGACCGCGTTGCCGCGCAGGGCGTCAACCGACCATGCCCCGGCCCCCGTGATCCACAGCGCCAGATAGCCACCGGCAAGCCCGAGGTTCTTGAGCAGTTGCGTCATCTGCATCTGGTCGGCCGGGTCGAAATGATACAGCACCCCCGAGAGGACACAGAATGCCGCAAGCGCCAGCGCGGCAATGCGGGTCTGGAAACCCACGATCAGGGCAATACCGCCGAGAATTTCGAACAGGACGACCGGCCAGGCCAGCACGGCAGGAATGCCGCCTGTGGCCATGTAGCCACCAAAACCCGCGACATCGCCCAGCTTGCCGAAGCCCGCCATGACGAACAAAAGGCCCAGCAGAATGCGGGCCAGAAGAAGAATAGGTGCATGTGTCATGTGATGACTCCCTCGTGTTGATGACATGCAGGGGATATCGCGCAGGCAGGGCTTGTTGGCCATTGCGCATGGGGTCACACGAGATGTGCGGGAAACGCGGACTCATCGGTGTGAATAACCGCCTGAACGGTCACGGCCCGCGCGTCACTGGCCGCTCTGGGCCTTGCGCTCCCAGCGCCCGCTTTCCTGTGACCAGTATTCCGCCACCACGCCCGCCGCGACCATCGCCTTCCATTGCCCGCGCGCATGGGCCACGGCATCAGGGTCGTTGCCATCGAACAGCACCCAGAGCCGTTCGAGGTCTGAAACCTCGGCGGGGTCCCCTTCGGCCTTGTCGATCAGCATGACGATGCGGGGCGTGTTGGGGCTGTCGGGGGCAATGGTCAGCAGGATCGGCTGGTCTGCGGCATGGGGGTCTTGCGCCAGCCCATGCGGCAGGAAGCTGTCCTTCGCCCCTTGCCAGAGCACACCGTCCAGCCAGTCCAGCCTTGCCGCGTCACGCCCGCGCACGGCGACCCGCAGGCCTTGCGCATAGGCGCGCGCCAGCAGGTTGCGGGCGGTCACCTCCAGCGGGTCGCGGGTCATATGGTAGAACATGGCCTTGCCCATGCGGCCTAGCTGTCCTCGAATTTCGCCCGGATCAGCGCATCCAGCGCCAGCACGCCCCAGCCCGACGCCCCTTTGGGCGCATGCGCGCTGTCAGACTTGGTCAGCGTTACACCGGCGATGTCCAGATGTATCCAGGGGGTTTCGGGCTGGACGAAGCGTTGCAGGAATTGCGCCGCCGTGATCGACCCGGCAGGTCGGCCGCCGGTGTTCTTGATATCGGCGATGCGCGACTTGATCAGCGTGTCATAGCAGGGGTCCAGCGGCATCCGCCACGCCCCTTCGCCAACCGCGTCGGCGGCAGTCAGGAAATCAGCGGCAAGCGCATCGTCATTTGCGAACACGCCAGCCTTGTCATGCCCCAGCGCAATGATGATCGCCCCGGTCAGGGTTGCAAGGTCGATCACGGCGCGGGGCTTGAACCGGTCCTGCGCATACCACAGCACATCCGCCAGCACGAGGCGGCCTTCGGCATCGGTGTTGATCACCTCGATCATGTCGCCCTTGAGGGATTTCACCACATCGCCGGGACGCTGGGCGCGGGCATCGGGCATGTTCTCGACCAACCCGACAAGGCCCACGACATGCGCGCGCGCGCGGCGTTCGGCCAGCGCCTGCATCAGCCCCACGGTCACCGCCGCGCCACCCATGTCCATTGTCATGTCTTCCATGCCCGCGCCGGGCTTGAGGGAAATGCCGCCCGTGTCAAACATGACGCCCTTGCCGACCACGGCCAGCGGTGGCCCCTCGGCCCCCTGCCAATGCAGGATCGCCAGTTTTGACGGGCTGTCGGACCCTTGCCCCACGGCCAGCAGCGCGCGCAGGCCCAGGTCTTGCAATTGCGCCTCGTCCAGCACTTCGATCTTCAGCCCCAGCGCCTGCATCCCCTCTATCTGGCTGGCAAAACTGCTGGTCGTCAGGATATTGGCGGGCGCATTGACCAGATCGCGGGTCAGGTGGACTGCGCGGGCCATCGCCTCTGCGTCAGCGATCTGGGCGGCGGCGGCATCGGGGTCGCGCATCATCAGGTGAAACGGGCCGAAATCCGGTTTCGGGTCGGATTTCTGGGCCTGATACCGATAGGCGCGCAACAACGCGAATTGCACCATCTCGCGCAGCGGCAGGGTATCGGCGCAGATCAGTGCGGGCTGATCGCCCTGCGCCTTTCCGATCGTCACCCCGGCCTTGCGCAGGTTTTGCGGTGCAGGCTTGCGCGCGGGCATGCGGATGATCTGCACCGCCTGCGCCTTCAGGCCCGAGGGCCAGGCAAGGGTCATGCCTTCTCCGGGCTTGAGCGCGGCGAAGGCTTCGGAGGCGGTGGCGCGCGCCACTGCCCCTCGGGTCATCCGGTCGACGCGTCGGGCGGCGCGGGGCAGGGCTGCGCCATGATCCGCGAAAAGGACAAGACGGCCTTCGTGCTGCGCAATGGCGTCAAGATCGAACGGGTGCAGGACAGTGCGGGTGTTGCTGGTCATGGGGGCTCCGACAGGGTTTTCGCGGGAAACCTAGCGTTGCTGTCAGGGATTGACCATGCCTTGCGGGCTAGAAACGCAGGTTGAAATGCCGTGTCAGCCCGATCTGCGCCGAGATCTGGTCGCGCCGTCCCTGCTGCACGATGGGTGATGCGCTTGCATCGCCGCGCAACCGGTCAAGGCGCAGGCTGCCGGTCACGCCCCAGTCGGGCGAGAGTGGCTGATACGCCCCCAGTTCCAGACCATAGGAATACACCCCGCCCGAGGGCCGGAACCCGCCTGCCGGGGTCACCGCGGCAAGGCCCCCGCCAACGTCAGCCGCTTCAGCAGCGGTAACCCCGAAATAGCTGCGCATGAAACGCGCATTACCGAATTCCGCGCGCGGCCCGGCATGCAGCACAAGCCCGTTCGCGCCGCGATAGATCAGGTTCGCCCCGACCTCGCCCGCGATGGCGCGATGCCCGATGACGCCGTAGCGCAGATCGGTATAGACCTGCCACGCGTCCGCAGTGTGTTGCAGCCCGAGGCCGAGTTCGAGCGCCGCATCGACATCATTCAGCCCCTGCAACTCTGCCTTGCCTTCGCGCTTGGCGATATAGCGGAAAGCGCCGCGCAGCCCTGTTCCGGGCGCGAACAGGGTCGGGCCATCCGGGTCGCCCAGTTGCACTGTCGCGAAACGCAAGCCGGTAAAGCCAAAACTGCCTGACGGACCTACCCGCATGTCATTGGCGCCGAAATAACTTGGCCCGACTTGCGCGCCGCCGGTCAGAGAGAAGGACAAGGCGCGGTCTTGCGCCGCGCCGGGCGATGCGGCAAGCCCGAGGAGGCAAAGGACGGGAATGAGGACACGCGACAGGGACATTCGAAACTCCGCAACAGGATCTGGACGCCGGGCATACCGGTCTGATGGGCATATATTCCGATCTTGCAGGCTTTACACGCGAAAGTCAGTTATTTTATGTCATGCCACCAAAACATGGCGTATTCGCTACCAAAACGGGCGGCGATCTGCACGAATGACAGCCGCAAGAAGGACAGCAGATGCAATTCACGATAGCGATTGACGGCCCTGCGGCCGCGGGCAAGGGCACGATCAGCCGAGCCTTGGCGCAGGAGCTCGGATTTGCGCATCTGGATAC
>SLQN01000489.1 GCA_007131465.1 Paracoccaceae bacterium | reverse complement strand
TACGCGTTTTGGACGAGCAGCGATCGGTTGACTTTTATCGTCGCGCCTTTGGCCTAGAGATTGCGGACAGGCTGGACTTCAGTGAGTTCACCCTGGTCTATCTCAGCAATCACGAAAGCCCTTTCGAAGTCGAGCTGACTGTGAACAAGGGGCGCACAGATCCTTATGATCTGGGTGATGGCTACGGCCATCTGGCTGTGCTTGTCGAAGATCTGGAAGCTGAGCATGCGCGCCTTGAAAACGCACGCTTTGCCCCTCGCAAGATCGTTGAGTTCGCCCCCGATGGGATATTGGTGGGCAAGTTCTTCTTCGTGGGGGATCCGGATGGATATCAGATCGAAGTGCTGCAACGTGGCGGCCGCTTCAAGTAGCCAACTCCAGGACGGTGCTTTGGGGATGTGGGACAGAATGACAGACATGCGCCAGAAAAAGAGCCTGTTACAACGCACGCCAGTCTTGCGAAGCATGGCCATTGGGCCAGCTTCAGGCGCGAGGCAAGTCTCTTTACTGACCCCGACGCTGTCTAGGCAATGATGATAGACGATGAGCAGATAAGGCGAAGTGTCATGCCCATGCAGATGGTGCTCGGTAGAGATTTGACCGGCCATGAGAGAGCTCGATTCTGCCTCTGGTCCGTCAACGGCGGTATTATCCACTTGGTCGTCGCCTTCGCGAAGGTCGTATCGCGAGTCACGATCCAGCAGCAAAGCATGATATCACTGCCGATCACCCATGCGTGAAAGGCACCCGTGTCCCGCATGGGCCGCATGAAGGCACTCCCGATAAGAGCCACAAAAGAAATTTCGGTATGTTTTCAGGGATATGGAAGCGAAAGGAGGCACATATGTTCGGGAAGGAGATGAGCGCAAAAGGCAGTTTCGCGCCCCAGATCAAGGCAAATTGGCAGCGGGTTGACGCGTGATGGCCGAACGGGCTGCCGCAAGGCGCTTGACAATATGTCGCACTTCTGTTGCCGTTCTGCAGGGAGTGCAAACGCGAGGAGCGTTTGATGTGTTTCGTTCACTCTTCATCCAAGAACGCAAAGGGAGAACACGACGCAATCGCTACTTCATGGAAGACAACTAGGCATCGGGAGGAGAGCCTGTGGTCGATATCATTTCCAAAAGAGACGGTCCGCGTGATGAAGACGTGCGCGCACGAAAAATGATACATGAAAATCGTGCAACGATCACGAGGCTCGCAGATCAGTTTTCTCAGGGTTCATACAGCGCGAGCAAAACTAAAGCTACCGCGCCTGAACCAGAACTGTCAGGCACGCTATACCACCATGTTGGCGTTCAGGTGCCACGGTCGACTGCCCCGACTGAAGTGTATGTCAGGATCAGCATAAACAACCGCGTGGTCGCCGTAGATGCAAGTTCGGGACGACAGGTGCATTTCCTTGGGGAAATTCGCTGTCTTGATGGACAGCGGTATTTCGCATTGGCCGTGACTGAAAACCGTTTCATATCGAATGTTACGCCCGAAGTGATGGACGCGATAGGCGAGCTTGACGGCCAGATCATCGACAGTGACTGCCCGGAAAGCCTGCTGGCTGATGAGATATCTCGAAGGCTCGGGTATACGTGACACCTCTGCTTCGAACGCGTGATGCGACGTAGCTGGCAGATCGGCTTTCAGTAGCGCCATTTCACGACGCCAAGACAAAAGTCTGCCAGCCCCAGCCGCCAGAGAGCTAGGAACCATGAACAGTGAGTTTTTCGATTTCACGTCCAGGCAAGGGATGTTTGGCGACTGGCAGACCCAGAGAGCGACCACGCGCGCATGGGAAGACTTTCTGAGTTTTCGCGATGTAGAGCGCACCCGGATGGCCGGCGTGCGTCGCGAGATAGTCGAGTCGTGGTCGCGCAGTCTGAGCCTTGGCGTGGACGCTTGCTCTGAACTTGCGCCGGTTGAAGAGGCCGATGAAGATTTCGTGTCACTACAACGCCAGAACAGCGATCTTCTGGCGGCCGCAAGCCGTGCCTTCGCGCAGATCGAACCCCTGCTTGAAGGGGCTGGTGCGATCTTCATCCTGACGGATGCCAATGGCACGGTACTTGAACAGATCGGCGATCAACGCACGCGGGATGCTGCGCGAAAGATCCATCTGGTTCGCGGCGGAAAATGGGCCGAAACCTCGATCGGAACCAACGGCATCGGCACTGCGCTGCGCGAAGGAAAACCGACTGTCGTGCATGCATCCGAGCATTTCTGTCAGGGGGTGAAGGATTGGAGTTGCGCCGCTGCGCCCATCCGCGACCCGATTGACCAGAGGATCGTGGGGGCGGTCGATCTGTCAGGCCCGCCGGGGATTTTTCGGCCGCATAATCTGGCGCTGATCGATTCAGTCGCGCGAGAGATCAAGGCCGAACTGGCAAAGCAACATGAACGGCAGCGCGTGCAGTTGCTTGAGGCATTTCTTGACATCAACCCGATGAAAGGCACTTCCGACAGGGTGGTCATTCTTGATAAGATCGGTCGCGTGATGTTCCATCGTGCGCCGGATTATTCCGACAAGTCAGGCCAGCCTGCTGACCTGCGGGTCGGGCAACAGTTGATGATGCTGTCAGACCAGATGAGTGATCTCGAGATAGCAAAGGCAATGCCGCCACACATGCAGCCCAGCGGTGTCAATCGCTTGATGCTCGAGGGCAAATTCAGTGGCGCTGCGCTTATCCTCCCAGGACGGCGCATCCGTTCTGAAGCGTCCGTCAAACCGATGTGCATTCCGGGTCGTGATGGCGCGGATGGTGACTCGCTTTTGCTGATAGGGACAGCGCCTGTATTCATGGCCGCGGTAGATATGGCGCGGCGGGCAGCGAAGGCAGGCGCGCCAGTGCTGATACAGGGCGAAACCGGCGCGGGAAAAGAGTTGTTCGCGCGGCTGATCCATGCCGAGATGCGGGGGAAAATCGCGCCACCTTTCGTCACGGTCAATTGCGGTGCGATTTCGCAGGATCTGTTCGGTTCGGAGCTTTTCGGACACGCATCCGGGGCGTTTACTGGCGCCTCACGCGATGGCAAGCCCGGCAAGTTCGAGCTGGCGGATGGTGGCGTCCTGTGCTTGGACGAAATTGGAGAGTTACCGCTGGACATGCAACCCTATCTGTTGCGCGTTCTGGAGCAGCGTGCGGTTTACCGGCTGGGCTGCTCGAAGCGCCGCAAGGTTGATGTGCAGCTTGTCGGCATGACAAACCGCGACCTTGGTCAAGAGGTCGACGCGGGGCGCTTCCGTCGCGATCTGTTTTATCGGATTGGCACGATTACTATCGAGATTCCTCCCCTGCGCAAACGGTCACAGGACATTCGTGCGCTGGCAGATCACTTCAACGCAGCCGTTGCGGATCGACAGGAAACGGTGCCGCTAGAGCTTACCGACGAAGCGTGGAAACTGTTGCACGCCTATCGATGGCCCGGAAATGTGCGCGAATTGCGCAATCTTTTCGAACGGCTGCACCTGATGACACATGGTATGAGGGTCGATGCAACCGACCTGCCCACTGAATTCCGGACCGGACCGGCTGGGTGCTCCCTTGCGCCCGATCCTGTTGACGCTACCGTTGCGCCCGTGAATCTGGAAGAGATGGAAGAGCAGGCAATCCGTCGTGCATTGGTTGCGGAGAAGGGCAATCTGACCCGCGTTTCGGCGTCCCTTGGGGTGTCCCGCCCTACGCTTTACCGCAAGCTCAAGGCCTATGGGATTCGCCGTACATATGAATAGTCACGGACGAGGAGTTCCCTCCTCGTCCGTGACTTTGCGCTGTTCAGAGCATGACTTCGCCACCATTCGGCGAGATACAGGTGCCGTGAAAGAAACTGCCCTCGGGTGACGCCAGCAGCAAGGCCGCAGGGGCGATCTCGCTCACTTCGCCAAAACGGCCAAGCGGGATTGCGGCTTTCAGTCCATCCAGAAGCTCTTTCGCCAGCGGCGTCAGCAGATCCGTATTGGTGACCCCCGGCGCAACGGCGTTTACAAGGATTCCGCTTCCTGCACATTCCAGCGCCAGCGCCCGCGTAAAGGTCATGTTTGCCCCCTTCGCTGCGCAGTAATGCGTCAGGGTTGGTGCCCCCTTATAAGCCAGCTGAGAGGTAACATTGATGATCCGACCGCTGCCACGCTTTTTCATTGCCCGATAGACAGCCTGTGTCATGAAGAACGTGCCCTTGACGTGCACCGACATCATGCGGTCAAAACTTTCCTCGCTGATGTCCTCGAAGGCCTCGGTGATATTATGACCGGCATTGTTCACGAGGATGTCGATATCACCAAGCGCCCCGACAGCCGCATCATGAAACGCACTAACCCCCGCGGGCGAAGAAACATCGCATTCCTGTGCAAAGGCACGCCGTCCCATCGCTTCGATTTCTGCCACTGTCGCCTTGGCGCGGTCGTCGTCGCGATAGTGACAGATCGCAACATCGGCACCGTTCTGGGCGAAAAGTAGCGCTATACCGCGCCCGATGCCCCGAGAGCCCCCCGTGACGATGGCAGTTTTCCCCTCTAGTTTCTGCGCAACCATTTTGTTCTCCTTGTGTTTGTAAGTTCGGACCGGGTTACTTCCG